>NZ_JBXWSG010000009.1:0-74067 GCF_059613305.1 Ruegeria sp. BHSB056
GTGAAATCTGTGCTGGGTTCACTCAGTGTGATCACCGCTTGGAACGTACCGTTCCCGATTGTTGTCAGCGCACCAATTGAGGCCGTCGGCTGCGTCGTGTCTGCCAAAGTCCGAGTGTTGATAATCTGGGTATTCGTGACACCCGACAGCGCGATTTCATAAAGGTAAAGCGGCCCTCCGACGGTTTCGCGCGCGGTGAACATGACCCCAAGATAGCCATCAGCGGCGTAAGTGGAATCGGCTCCATTCTGGCTGAGTATCGTCGCGCCAATATATCCAAGATTGGCCAATCCTGCTGGCGTAATAGCAGGTTGAGTCAAAACACCATTGTTGAAATAGAACGATCCTCCCGGGCCTTCACCCGAGCCGCCCAACGACATGAACGCTGTCGCAGTACTTTGGAGATTGGAAAAGAAAATCTGCCCGCCGTTAGGTGTTGCGACTGTCTGGGACGGAAACGAAGGGTTGCCAAACGCCAGACCCTCTTTGACGCTTCCCATCAAAAGCGCGGAAACCAAAAGACCCAGGCACAACAGCCTCGTAATTGCGGACCAAACCATATTACCTCCTACAGCACCGCGTGGGTGCCAAACACCAGAGTGCCCGGGGTTAAAATCGCATCCCAAGCAGCGTCATCCTTGCCCCATCTTCGCAGAGACATCCCCAGAACCGGCGGCAAATCGCCGGTTAATGAGAAGTTAATTCAATTGGAAGACGCTGTATAGAACGCGGCAGGAATCAACTGGGGCGTGCGGGACACGTCGTGTTGTTAGAACAACCGGGTTTTGACCAAGGCTAACTCTCAAACAGCTTGAAACACCCAGTATTTACAGTGTCGTCGCGCGGAGAAAGGAACCTGAGGCAGGTTACGCTAGAAACTCGTCTGCAAAGACAGAAGGGACATAATCGCTGAAAGTTCAGCAATTTTGCAACAGTGTGGCTCCACTTGCCGCACTGACCACCATTTGGAAACTTTCGGGCACAAGTTGAACAGGGCGATATCGCTTGTGGTCGATTCTTTGGCCGGGCTCCGGCGGGTCCAAAAGGATCGCTTGCGAGGGCGAGCATACGGTGAAAAAACCGGAGGCTATGCCAGGGCAGGAACAACAATCCATCTGCGCCCGGCAAAACAGCAATTGGATCCGAAAGCCATTTCGGAGCGGCACTACAATCAATGGTGGACCGACGGGTTTTCCCGGCAGCTTGATTGATCGAAATTGTAAACCGGGGCATGTGGCCCCGGTTCGAAATCAACCGACAGTGCGACCCTCGGTGTCAGACATATCGAAGTTCAGGTATTTTGCGACGGTCTGAACATCCTTGTCACCGCGTCCACACATATTCATGCAGATCAGGTGGTCCTTGGGCAACTCTGGCGCGATCTTCATGACATGCGCCAGAGCGTGGCTGGGTTCCAGTGCCGGAATGATACCCTCGGTGGCACAGCACAGCTGGAATGCCTCAAGCGCTTCCTTGTCGGTAATCGAGACGTAAGTCGCGCGACCGACCTCATGCAACCAGGAATGTTCGGGCCCGATACCCGGATAGTCCAGACCGGCCGAAATCGAATAGCCTTCCAGAATCTGCCCGTCATCATCCTGCAACAGATAGGTCCGGTTGCCATGCAGAACGCCCGGGCGACCGCCTGTCAGCGAGGCGCAATGCTCCATCTTTTCGTTTACACCTTTACCGCCGGCCTCAACACCGATGATGTTGACGGCCTTGTCATCAAGGAAAGGATAGAACAGACCCATCGCGTTCGAGCCGCCACCGATAGCTGCAATGATCGTATCCGGCAGACGGCCTTCGGCCTTCATCATCTGCTCTTTGGCTTCCTTGCCGATGATCGACTGGAAATCACGCACCATCGCCGGGTATGGGTGCGGACCGGCCACTGTGCCGATGCAGTAGAACGTATCGCGCACATTGGTCACCCAGTCACGCAGCGCGTCATTCATCGCGTCCTTCAGCGTACCGCGACCCGAAGTGACCGGGATCACTTCGGCCCCAAGCAAGCGCATACGAAACACGTTCGGCGCCTGACGTTGCACGTCGTGGGCACCCATATAAACGATGCATTTCAAACCAAATTTCGCACAGACCGTGGCTGTGGCCACACCGTGCTGCCCTGCCCCGGTCTCGGCAATGATCCGGGTCTTGCCCATGCGGCGCGCCAGAATGATCTGGCCCAGCACGTTGTTGATCTTGTGTGCGCCGGTGTGGTTCAGCTCATCGCGTTTCAGATAGATCTTCGCCCCGCCCAGATGCTCGGTCAGGCGTTCCGCGAAATACAGAGGTGAGGGGCGGCCCACATAGTTAGCCCACAGATCATCCATCTCGGCCCAGAAGGTCGGATCATCCTTGGCTTTGTTGTATTCCTCTTCCAGTGACAGGATCAGCGGCATCAGCGTTTCGCTGACAAAACGCCCGCCGAATATGCCAAAGCGCCCTTGCTCATCAGGGCCGGACATGAAGGAATTGAAAAGATCGTTGGCCATGGGTGTCTCCCTCGTCGTACCTGACTGTCATAGGTGGTCGTCGCGGGATTTGCCATGGCAAAACGCACCATGTCGCCCCCTGGCAGCGGCAAACAAAATCAGCGTGTCGCGTCGATAAATGCCTGTATCAGTCCAGCGTCCTTTACGCCCGGCGCGCTTTCAACACCCGACGCCACATCGACTTGCCGAGCACCCGTCATGCGGATCGCCTCAGCGACATTGTCTGGGTTCAGACCGCCGGACAACATCCACGGCCTGCGCCAGTATTTGCGACCTGCCAGCAGCCGCCAGTCAAAAGGAAGACCGTTGCCGCCGGGAAGTTCCGAATTCTTCGGCGGCTTTGCATCGATCAGAAGCTGGTCTGCAACTTCGGAATACAGATCAATCGCAGCCAGGTCCTCGGCCTCGGCAACACCGATCGCCTTGATGACGGGCAGGCCATAGCGCTGCTTGATCTCTGCCACACGCTCGGGAATCTCTCCACCGTGAAGCTGCAACATATCCAACGGAACACCCGCGACAATCTCATCAAGCTGCGCGTCCGAGAAATTCACGGCCAGAGCGACCTTGGCGACGCCGATTGGTACTTCGGCGGCCAACGCCGCGGCTTTCGGTATCGGCGCGTAACGGAGCGATTTGGGAAAGAAGTTGAACCCGACATAGCGCGCGCCAGCTTCAACCGCAGCGCGCACATGTTCTGGGGCGGTCAAACCGCAGATCTTGACGGACACAACGGTCGACATAAGCCTCAGCTGGCCTCGTCGAGCAGGGCCAGAATATCATCCTTACCCTCGTTCTGCTTTTTCTTGAGCTTCTTGACCTCACGTTCAAGCTTGCGGACCTCGCCCTTTTTCACGGTCGCATCGCGGCGGTGTTTATGTTCCCGCAGCCATTCCCACATGAAACCGATGATCAAACCGGCGACAACGCCACCGAGAACGACCAGAAAAAGCGGTAAAGAGGTACTGACGTTAAAGCCCAGAAGCTCGGCCAGAGCATCGGGCATCAGTTTCAGTTCTACAGACTGAACATTTGCCAGGGAAACGGAAATCAGAACGATCCCGAGAGTCCCAAGAAAAGCATATCGAAGGTAACGCATCATGAGGTCAGGCTTTACCGTTCAAACGATCCCTGAGCAACTTACCAGTTTTGAAAAATGGTACACATTTTTCTTCGACCTGAACGGTTTCACCGGTACGGGGGTTGCGCCCAACGCGGGCATCCCGCTTTTTCACCGAAAAGGCACCAAAGCCGCGCAGCTCGACCCGGTCGCCGCGCGCCATGGCATCGGTGACTTCTTCGAACACGGTGTTCACAATCCGCTCGACATCACGCTGATAGAGATGCGGGTTTTCGTCAGCGATTTTCTGAATCAGTTCTGAACGGATCATTCGTGATACCCTCCCAGGCAGCCGGTGTGACAGGTCTACTGTTTTGACAGTATAGGAAAAAACCCAGAACGGGGGAACGGATACTCTGCGTGTTGAGGCTTTATTTTGCCATATTCTCACGCGAAATTTTGCCCGACAGGCCGATTTACACACTTCAAGCGCGAACATTATCGAGTTTAAGCAGCGTGTTTGGAACACGTTGATTCGCAACAAAAACGGCCCCGCACTTCCATGCGAGGCCGTAAATCATACTTGGGATGCGCCCCGGGCTTAGTCGCCCGACTTCAGCGCTGCACCCAGAATGTCGCCCAGCGACGCGCCCGAGTCGGAAGAACCGTACTGTTCCACGGCTTCTTTCTCTTCTGCGATCTCGCGTGCCTTGATCGAAAGACCCAGACGGCGGGTCTTGCTGTCGACATTGGTTACGCGGACATCAACCTTGTCACCGACCGAGAAACGCTCGGGGCGCTGTTCGGAACGGTCACGCGACAGGTCGGAACGACGGATGAACGACTTCATGCCTTCGTACTCGACCTCGATGCCGCCATCTTCGATTGCGGTCACTTCGACAGTGATGACCGAGCCACGCTTCACGCCACCAACGGCTTCTGCAAACTTGTCACCACCCAGAGCTTTGATCGACAACGAGATACGCTCTTTCTCGACATCCACTTCCGAGACAACGGCCGAAACCATGTCGCCTTTGCGGTAGTTCTGGATCGCATCCTCGCCACGCTCGTCCCAGGACAGGTCCGACAGGTGAACCATGCCGTCGATGTCGCCCTCGAGGCCAATGAACAGACCAAATTCGGTGATGTTCTTGACTTCGCCTTCGACTTCGGTGCCCTCGGGGTGTGTTTCTGCAAACACTTCCCATGGGTTGCGCTGTGTCTGTTTCAGGCCCAGAGACACGCGGCGCTTGGCGCCGTCGATTTCCAGAACCATGACGTCGACTTCCTGGCTGGTCGAAACGATCTTGCCGGGGTGGACGTTTTTCTTGGTCCAGGACATCTCGGACACGTGCACCAGACCTTCGACACCGGCTTCCAGCTCGACGAATGCGCCGTAGTCGGTGATGTTGGTGACGCGACCCTGATGAACCGAGCCCAGCGGGTATTTGGCAGCAACCAGATCCCACGGATCTTCCTGAAGCTGCTTCATGCCCAGGCTGATGCGGTGGGTGTCTTTGTTGATCTTGATGACCTGAACCTTGATGGTTTCGCCGATCGTCAGGATCTCGGACGGGTGGTTCACACGACGCCATGCCATGTCGGTGACGTGCAGCAGGCCGTCAACGCCGCCCAGGTCAACAAATGCACCGTATTCGGTGATGTTCTTGACAACACCCTCGACGGTCTGACCTTCGGACAGGTTGCCGATGACTTCGGCACGCTGTTCGGCACGCGATTCTTCTAGGATGGCGCGGCGCGACACAACGATGTTGCCACGGCGGCGGTCCATTTTCAGAATCTGGAACGGCTGCTTCAGACCCATCAGTGGGCCAGCGTCGCGTACGGGGCGCACGTCAACCTGCGAGCCGGGCAGGAACGCAACTGCGCCACCCAGATCGACGGTGAAGCCACCTTTGACGCGGCCAAAGATTGCACCTTCGACTCGCTGGTCGTCGGCATATGCTTTTTCCAGACGGTCCCATGCCTCTTCACGGCGGGCCATCTCGCGCGAGATGACGGCTTCGCCACGGGCGTTTTCTGCGGCGCGCAGGTAAACTTCGACCTCGTCGCCGACAGCGATTTCAGGGGCTTCGCCGGGATTTGCGAATTCTTTCAGATCAACGCGGCCTTCCATTTTGTAGCCTACGTCGATGATGGCTTGGCCGGCTTCGATCGCCAGAACCTTGCCTTTGACAACAGAACCCTCTTCGGGTGTGTCCATTTCGAAGCTTTCATTCAGGAGGGCTTCGAATTCCTCCATGGATGCGTTAGCCATGTGGCGTTCATTTCCTTTACAGTACGTTTTTGCTGGCCGAGCGGTTGTCTCCGCCGGTCTTGTTTCATGATGCCGTCTGGCGTGACCCGGTGCGCCGCTGAGCAAACAAACACAAAGGGCCGAGGTAACCCGGCCCTGCTCAGAAACGTCATCCGGACGTTGACCGCCCTTGTATCGACAGCGCGCGTATAGGCTGAATCTTGAACCGGTGCAAGTGCAAAGCCTATGGTGCGCGGCAGCGCGCGCAGGAACTCTTGCCTAACGCTGATCCCCCGAGCGTCATAGCAACCTGAACAATAGCGGGTTCTGACTGAAATGGCTTGCACGGTTCGCGTCAGGTCTTCTTTAGGCGGTTTCTCGGTATTGGGACGCGGGACCGCATGGTTGTGTCTTCGAGTGCAGCGCAAGGGTGAAGTGTCTTGAAACACCGCGCGGGACCCGGCACTCAGCTGCCTGCGTCACGAGATGTATCGTAGAGAATTGGAGTGAGAACAGCAATCCATTCGACCGTTTGTACGATCTGCAACATCTGGCGATGTATCTGAGATTAAACGTTCGGCATTCTTTCCCTAATTTTGCCTTGTCGGTCGACAAAGCGGTCGACCCGAAACCAGAACCAAAGGGAAAATATCATGAAATCTCTCATCTTTACCGCCATGGCAACTGCAATTGCCCTGTCCACCCCAGCCTTTGCTGCTGACGAAATCAACGTGTCCAACGGCATTTCAGCCGCCGGTGCGCCGCTGGCCGCCCATGGGGTTGATCTGGTTGCACTGGTCAATGATGGCAACCCGGTCGAAGGCTTCGCCACTCACTCGTCAACTTATGACGGAGCCTCCTACTATTTCACGTCCGCCGCGAACCGAGAAGCGTTCGAAGCAAACCCTGCTGCATACCTGCCGCAGCACGGTGGCTTCTGTTCGTTCGGTGTATCGGTCGGCAAGAAATTTGACGGTGACCCGGATCAATACCTTGTCGCAGACGGAAAACTGTTTCTTTTCCTGAATGCAGAAACCCGGGCAGCCTTCTTGAAGGATGTTGGCGCCACCGCAAAAACCGCGGATGACCAATGGGCGAATATCAAAAGCGTCGCCGTGGGCGAGCTGTAAGACCTGACCCGTTTGCCCGCGGCGTTAGCGCGTCGCGGGCAGTTTCGCGTTGATCACCTCAACGGCTTTGGCCAACGCCGCCTCGATACTCAGATCGGTGGTGTCCAACTGCACGGCATCTTCAGCGGGTTTCATCGGAGCTGTGCTACGCTCAGCATCCCGCGCGTCGCGTTCTCTGACATCAGCCAGAACCTGTTCACGGGTTACGTCAGCGCCTTTTGCACTAAGCTCCAGAAAACGACGCTCGGCGCGCACTTCTGCACTGGCTGTAACAAACAGCTTCACTTCGGCATCCGGACAAATCACCGTGCCAATATCACGACCGTCCAGAACGGCCCCACCTGCCCTGCGGGAAAACGCGCGCTGAAAATCGACCAAGGCTGCGCGAACCTCTGGAAGAACCGCCACTTTGGAAGCTGCCTGTGCAATCTCGGCGGTGCGCAGATCCCCTTGTTCAAGTTCTTCCGCTGTCAGGGCCTGCGCGGCTTCTAGCGCGTCAACCCCTTCCAGGGTTCGCCTTCCGACAGCGCGATACAGCAAACCCGTGTCCAGATGGGCAAAGCCGAAATGCGTCGCCACAGCCTTGGATATTGTGCCCTTGCCCGCAGCCGCTGGTCCGTCAATGGCAACCGTGAAACTCACGTGCGCTCTACCTTTGCACCCAATGACGCCATCAAAGGTTCAAATATCGGGAACGACGTCGCGATCGGGCCGCCATCATCCACACTCACGGGGCTCTGTGCCCCCATACCCATCACCATGAACGACATGGCAATGCGGTGATCCAGAAAGCTTTCGCAGGTGCCGCCGCCCGGAACGTTGCCGATGCCCAGCCCTTCAACCGACCACCAATCGTCACCCTCGTTGACCGTGACGCCGTTGGCTCGCAGACCGCGCGCCATGGCATCGATGCGGTCGCTTTCCTTCACCCGGAGTTCCTTTACTCCGCCCATCATCGTGGTGCCCGTGGCGTTTGCAGCAACCACGGACAAAACGGGATATTCGTCGATCATCGAGGCCGCGCGTTCTGGCGGCACGTTAATGCCCTTCATGTTTGGCGAGTATTTCGCGCGCAGATCGGCAACCGGCTCGCCGCCCTCTTCGCGCTCGTTTTCATAGGTCAGATCAGCGCCCATCTCACGCAGGGTCGTAAAGAGGCCCGCGCGTGTAGGGTTCAAACCGATCCCCGGCACCAAAACATCGGATCCAGGTGTAATCAGTGCCGCGCAAACCGGAAAAGCCGCGCTGGACGGATCGCGTGGTACAGAGATGACCTGCGGCTTCAGCTCCGGACGACCGGTTAGCGTGATAACACGGCCTTCGTCGGTATCCTCGACCGTGATCTCGGCGCCAAATCCAGCCAGCATCCGTTCGGAATGGTCGCGCGTGGCCTCTTTCTCGATCACAACGGTCTTTCCGGGGGCATTCAGACCCGCCAGCAGAACGGCGGATTTCACCTGCGCCGACGGCACCGGAACTTCGTATCGCACAGGGGTAGGGTCCGCCGCGCCAACGATGGTCATCGGCAAGCGCCCGCCGGACCGTCCAACCGATTCTGCCCCAAACAGGGCCAGAGGATCAGTCACCCGGGCCATGGGGCGTTTGTTCAGACTGGCATCACCAGTAAAGGTCGCAGTGATCGGAGAGGTCGCCATCGCCCCCATGATCAAGCGCACGCCGGTTCCCGAGTTGCCACAGTCGATCACTTGGCCCGGTTCGGCGAAGCCACCGACACCCACGCCGTGCACTGTCCATTCCCCGTTTCCGTGATCTGTGACCTCGGCGCCGAAGGCACGCATCGCCTTGGCGGTATCCAGAACGTCTTCGCCCTCGAGCAAACCCGAAATCCGGGTCTCACCCACGGCCATCGCGCCAAGGATCAGCGACCGGTGCGAAATCGACTTGTCGCCGGGCACCTCTGCCGTGCCGGTCAGCGGGCCGCAGGGATGCGAGGTCATCGGGATGGGCGTGCCGTGTCCGGACATGAGGGCTCCTTTTGCGCTATCAGTGCTCAAGCCGATTAGCGAATTGACGCCCGTTGGTCCAGCGGCAATCAGCCTTTGCGTCGGAAGGTCAGGTAGTGAGGTGTCCGACCCTCGCGCAGCGCCTTCTGTTCGTATCGCGTGGAGATCCAGTCGTCCCACGGTTCACGCCAGTCAGAAGGACGATCCGCCAGCCATTCAAACCCGGCGCGCGGAACCTCTTCCAATGTCTGACGCACGTAATCGGGAATGTCAGTTGCTACCCGGAAGATCGCCCCGGGTTGCAGCACCTTTGCCAGTGGCTCAAGATGTTCCGGCGTCACAAAACGGCGGCGATGATGCCGCGTTTTGGGCCAGGGATCGGGGTATAGTAGGAACGCGCGCGAAATGCAGGCCTCTGGCAGCACGTCGAACAGGTCGCGCGCATCTCCGGGGTGCACGGCAAGGTTTTCAACACCTGCCTGACGGATTTTGCCCAGCAGCATGGCAACACCGTTGATGTATGGCTCGGCCCCGATGATGCCAATGTCAGGATTGTTTTGCGCTTGGTGCACCAGATGCTCACCACCGCCAAAGCCGACTTCCAACCAGACCGGTTTACCGCCGTACAGGCCATCCAGGTCCAGCGGCTTGCGTTCAGGGTTGGTGTCCCAGTCCACAGCGCCGGGTGACAAGGCGGCCAGATCTTCGTTCAGATAGGTCTTTTGACTGGGCTTCAGGGTCTTGCCCTTGAAACGGCCATAAAAGTTTCTGCGCGGGCGTTGTGGGGTCTCGGTGCTCATGGCGGTGGCCATACTGCGCACCGGAGTACGTTGCAAGAGCGTGCACTGCCCCAAAGAAAAAGCGCGCCCGTGAAGGCGCGCTTTGGGTTTTTCAGATCAAACCGCGGATTTCAGCGCGTCGACCAGATCAGTTCGTTCCCAGCTAAAACCACCATCTGCATCCGGTTCGCGGCCAAAGTGACCGTAAGCCGCTGTACGCTGGTAGATCGGCTTGTTCAGCTGAAGGTGCTGACGAATGCCACGCGGCGTCAGATCCATGATCTGACCAACTGCTTTTTCGATCGCCGCATCTGCAATCTGACCCGTGCCATGCGTGTCTGCGTAAATCGAAAGCGGCTTCGACACGCCAATGGCATAGCTCAACTGAATAGTACAGCGCTCGGCCATACCTGCGGCTACGACGTTTTTCGCCAGGTAGCGAGCGGCATAGGCCGCCGAACGGTCAACCTTGGTCGGGTCTTTGCCCGAGAAAGCACCGCCACCATGCGGGGCTGCGCCCCCATAGGTATCCACGATGATCTTACGACCGGTCAAACCCGCGTCGCCATCCGGCCCGCCAATAACGAATTTGCCGGTCGGGTTGACGTGCCATTCGGTTTCGGCCGACAGCCAGCCTTCGGGCAGAGTTTCACGGATATAGGGTTCAACGATGGCGCGGATATCATCCGACGTCAGTGCCTCGTCCAGATGCTGCGTCGACAGAACAATCGAGCTGACGCCGACCGGTTTGCCGTCTTGATAAACGACAGACAACTGAGATTTCGCATCCGGCCCCAGTGCAGGCTCGGTGCCGTTCTTGCGCACTTCGGCCAGACGCCGCAGGATTGCGTGCGAATACTGGATCGGTGCAGGCATAAGCGCAGGCGTTTCTGTTGTGGCAAAGCCAAACATGATGCCCTGGTCGCCAGCGCCTTCGTCCTTGTTGTCTGCGGCATCCACACCCTGCGCGATATGGGCGGATTGTTCGTGCAGAAGGTTCGTCACCTCGACGGTTTCGTGGTGGAACTTATCCTGCTCATATCCGATGTCTTTCACGCACTCGCGCGCAATTTCGTCGATGCGGCCCATGTAGTCGTGCAGTTTGTCCTTGTCCGACAGACCAACTTCGCCACCGATAACGATGCGGTTGGTCGTGGCAAAGGTTTCGCAGGCCACGCGCGCCTCAGGCTCTTCGTTCAGAAATGCATCAAGGACAGCATCCGAGATACGGTCACAGACCTTATCCGGGTGCCCTTCAGAAACGGATTCCGAAGTAAAAGTATAGTTCTGTCGGGACATAAATGTGCTCCATTAAGGTTTCTCCGCCACGCCAGGAAGCCGTTGTGGCAGACCACAGACGCATACGCCTGACCAAAGTTGGGGTCAATCTCTAATTGCCCGGTCGCCGCGGATACCAAACAGCGCCATTGCCAAAATAAACAGTAGGACAACAACGACCGGACTGTCCCCGATACGAGCATAAGTCGTGCGACGGTGCGGTTGCGGCAGCACGGCGTCCACATATCCCGCCTCACCCAGAGCCAATGACGCAGTCACCCGACCCAATGGGTCAATCATGGCCGATACACCAGTATTGGCCGAACGGATCATCGGCAAGCCCTGCTCAATTGCCCTCATCCGGGCTTGCACCAGGTGTTGAAACGGTCCCGACCGCGCACCAAACCAGGCGTCATTTGTGATCTGCAATAAGAAGTCAGCCCGGCCCGGCGCACCATTCACATCTTGCGGGAAAATGGCTTCGTAGCAAATCAGGGGCAATGCGATTCCAAGCTTGCCGAGGTCCAACAGGGCGGGGCCCGGCCCCGCGCTGAACCCATGCCCGGTTGTGGCCGCCAGTCCACTGACCCCGAAACGCCCCATCAGATCACCCAAGGGGACGTATTCACCGAAAGGCGCCAAGTGGTGTTTGTCATACAACCCTGCCTGACGCCCGGTTTCATCCAGATAGACCAGCGAGTTCAAGATCCTCGGGCCTTCTGCGCGCTGAATCCCCAATATCACCGGCACACCCTGCGCGGCATCCGCAACAGTCGACAGAAACGGTTGCGCGCTACCCAACCACGCTGGAACTGCGGTCTCGGGCCAGACAATCAGGTCGGGTCTGGGAAAAGCTGCGGTATATTCAACCTGACGCGCGAAAAACAAAGGCGCATATGCCGGATCCCATTTTTGGTGCTGAGGGGCATTCGGCTGGACCACGCGAACCAGATGCGAACTACCCTGAACGACGGGTCGCATCGACCCATAAGTAATCGCCATCACCGCCATCGCAACAGTAAAACCCAGGGTCCGCGCCAAACCGTTCAAGGGTTTATCCTGCACCAATGCCGCGCCAATTGGTAACGTTGCGGCAAAGGTCAGCACGTTCAACCCATACGGCCCAACCAGAGACAGCACCTGAGCCACCGGTGTATCCACCCAGATCTGCGCGGCGCCAGCCCATGGAAAGCCAGTCAGCACGTATCCACGCGCCACCTCGGCCAGGGACAAGACTGCAACCAGTAATATGCCCTGACGAATGGGCGTCGCACCAATTCTGCGCGACAGGCCAAAGGCGGCAGCCCAGAACAAGGCCAGCCCGCCCGCCAAGAACACCAACGCAAACGGGGCCATCCAGGCATGGCGTTCAGCATCCACCTGGAACGGTTCAATGATCCAGCCGAGGGCATGGGCAAAATAGCCGGTCGCGAAGGCCCAGCCGACCCAGGCCGCCCGGCCTCGGGTTTCGCTGGTAAGGAAGATCGGCACAATCAGGACCAGAGCCAAAACGGTTGCGCCCCAATACAGATGAGGCGCCTGACCAAAAGCGCCTACCCCGCCAAGGGCGGCGGCGGCCAGTAATCTCAACGATAATGGCCATCCCCGTACTGGGGTCATGCAGCAACGCCCGGCAGCATGACGCGCAGCCGTTTGATACGGCGTGGATCGGCTTCGATCACTTCGAATTCTGGGCCCTCTGGGTGAATGACAACCTCACCCCGCGCTGGAACGCGGCCGGAGAGCATAAAGACAAGCCCGCCCAGAGTATCGATTTCCTCTTCGTCGACGTCTTCATGACTGGTCAGAGACCGACCAATCTCGGCCTCGAAGTCTTCGAGCGGCACGCGCGCCTGTACCACATAGCATCCGGGCTTTTCCTGCACCCAAAGCTGGTCTTCATCCGCATCGTGCTCGTCAGCGATTTCGCCAACGACCTGCTCGATTAGGTCTTCGATCGTAAGCAGACCATCAACGCCGCCATATTCATCAATCACCAATGCCATGTGACGCCGCTCGGTTTGCATCTTGGTCAACAAGACGCCGATCGGCATGGATGGCGGCACGAACAAAAGCGTCCGAAGCATAGAGGTCAGATCAAACTCTTTACCCCCACCGTTGAAACCGTGGGTCAGGGCAAAATCCTTGAGATGAACAAAGCCAAGCGGTGTATCCAAGGTTCCCTCATAGACCGGAATCCTCGACATACCACTGCTCCGGAAAACATCCGCCAGTTCATCTTTTGTGATCGTTGAAGGAACCGAGACGATTTCAGCGGTAGGGATGGCAACGTCCTCAACGCGCATCCGACGCAGGTTAATCATCCCGCGTGGCTGCGCCACAGCCGCGTTTTGTCCGTTCACCGACTGGTCCGGTTGAGTATCTTCGCTCGAAAACACATCAAGGATTCGAGAAAACAGACCGGTTTTCTCTTCCGTTTCAGTACTGCTGTCCTGAGGTTGCGCGCTTTGCGCCGCCCTAGAACTGCCTTCTATATCGCCCATTACCTTGTTCCAACTGATCGGGTCTTGAACCCACATTATACCTTATATGGGTCATCAATACCCAATTTGCCAAGTATCTTGACCTCAATCCCTTCCATCAAGGTGGCATCGGGGTCACGAATGTGATCATAACCCAGCAAATGCAACGTTCCGTGAACCAGCAAATGGGTCACGTGATCATTCATTGCTTTGTTGGCTTCGGACGCCTCGCGGACGCAGGTGTCATAGGAAATCGCAATATCACCCAGAACAATCTCACCGGTAAAATCAGGCTCTGGCAGGCGTGGTGTTTGCCCTGGCTCGTCCGGAGCCAGGTCTTCCGCAGGCCAGCTCAGCACATTGGTGGGCGTCGGTTTGCCGCGAAATTCTGCGTTCAGTTCTGAAATCCGCGCGTCGTTGCACGCCAAAATACTGACTTCGCACTGTTCCAGCGCCAGTCCGCAATGGGCCAGAACGGCGTCAATCGACTTTTGTGACAAGACCTCCAGGTCTTGCCACCTTTCGTCTTCGAAAATGAGATCCAGGGTCATCATCCCGCGCAACAGCCTCGTTAACGGGCTATGTGCTCACGTGGTTTCACGGCCCGCATCGGCCTCATACGCCTCGATGATCGCGGCGACAAGCGGGTGACGCACCACGTCTTTTGAGGTGAAGTAGTTGAAACTGATATTCGGGATCGTTTTCAACAACCTCTCAGCATCCGTTAGGCCCGATTGAACGCCACGCGGCAAATCGACCTGTGACCGGTCGCCGGTGATGACCATGCGGCTTCCTTCCCCCAGACGGGTCAGAAACATCTTCATCTGCATCGTGGTGGCGTTTTGCGCTTCATCCAGAACCACAAATGCGTTGGCCAGCGTACGACCGCGCATAAAGGCCAGCGGAGCGATTTCGATTCGTTTCTCTTCGATCAGTTTGGCCAACTGTTTTCCGGGCAGAAAATCGTTCAGCGCGTCATAAAGCGGTTGCATGTAAGGGTCGACCTTGTCCTTCATGTCACCCGGCAAATAACCCAGTTTTTCGCCCGCCTCGACCGCCGGACGGCTCAGGATGATTCGATCCACATGTCCGCCGATGAACATCGAAACCCCGACCGCCACTGCCAGATAGGTCTTACCCGTCCCCGCGGGACCAATTCCAAAGGCCAGCTCATTGTTGAACAGTGACTGGACATAGGCTTTCTGGGCGTCGGTGCGCGGTTCAACCAGCTTCTTGCGGGTCTTGATCTCGACCGAACCGCCCTTGAACATTTCAAGCTGGTCGCCATCCCGGCTTCCGGTTCCCTGTTCCGAAACACCCATCCTCAACTCGCGATCGACGTCTGCGGCCTCAACCTCGCGCCCACCTTCAAGCCTTGTATACAGCGATTGAAGCACTTCAACCGCCTGTTTCTGAGCATCTTCATCGCCCATAACAACCAACTGATTGCCGCGACGTACAATCTGGACCGAAAGCTTGGTTTCGATCTCGGCCAGATTGCGGTCATATTCACCGCACAGGTCAATCAGCAATCGGTTGTCGGGAAATTCTACGAACGCCTCGTGTTGGGGCATTTCATCTTGCGGTGGGGTCAGGGCACCGATGGCCAATCCGCTCTCCTGTCTTGGCTGTTCACCCCGAGCGTAGACAACAAATCTTGGTAGGCGCAAGCCACAGTTTCAAAAATAAATGCTGAGATGTCATAACAGCCGATTTAATGGTGATCGGTTGCCGATTGGATGTACTTCAGAAGGTGTAATTCAGCCCGATTCTCAAGCCGCTGTATTTTGGTGTGGACTTTGTGGAAAAACCAGAACTGAACTGGACGTCCTTTGATTGGAACTGGACATATTCATATTCGCCTGTGATCGACCAATTGCCCGACAACTTATGCTCGGCCCCTATGCTTGCCGAATAGCCGTTCCGCCGATCTGACACCGAGAAATTCTGAACCGAAGTGGCCGATGCAATACTGTTGGTTGTTTCCACATCGCCCCACAGATATCCGACACTGAAGAAATACAGAATTCGTCCGCTGCGGTTTGTCAGACCATTGCGAAATCGGACTGCCAGAACATCCGATATCTCTGTTCCGCCTTGCACATTGACGCCGCCGATCCGCCTGCTGACAGTGTCGTCCAGGGATCCGAATTCATACCCGACTTCAAAGCCATAGACGTAGTCGCGCCCACCTGAAGCTGGTAAGACACCACGCCAGCCGCCCCGGAGACCCCCGAATGTTCCGGATAAATCCTGATCACCGATATCAAACTGTCCGCCGGGTGTTGTCAGGCCAAACCGATCGTCCCCGCCAGAGCCATAACCGCCGGTAAGTCCCAGGTAAAAAGCGCGGACATCGCTGCTGAATCTTTTCGGGCTGACCACTTCCGGATCGCTTATGTCACCTTTCAAATCACCGGCAATGGATGCGCCGGCAATCAGTGTAACAGCGGCAGTTAACGTCAGTGTTCTCAACCTGCTCAGGCTCCCAAAGCTCTTGATAGTCGACACTCGTACCTCCCTCATCCCGTTTTCCGGGACCGGCATATCGCCGATTTGTAGACGCAGATCCTTGCGCCCAAAAAACCATGGCTCCTCTCGGAGCATAGTTCTAAGCAATAAATCAAGGGTAAATTTTGGAAACAAACACCAACTATGGTGTCCGGGAGGTGTTTGCACCGATCTACAGCAACTCGCCCGCCAGAGAATTCGCCCCCGACGCAGTGATCCGGACCTCTCTCAAGTCACCCGTGGCGATCTCTGGTCCTTTTACGTGCACCGAATGCAGATATTCAGACTTTCCAACCATCTGCCCGGACAAGCGACCCGGTTTTTCAAAAAGAACGCGGACAGTGCGTCCGACCATACCGTCCTGAATCTCCCGCTGATGGCGCGTGATCAGGGCCTGAAGCCGCTGCAACCGTTCATCTGCCGCTGCCGGATCGACCTGAGCCCGTTCAGCCGCCGGGGTTCCCGGACGTGTGGAGTATTTGAAGGAATAGGCGTAGCCGTATTTGACCTCTTCGACCAAATCCATCGTGGCCTGAAAATCATCTTCGGTTTCTTCGGGGAAACCAACGATGAAGTCCCCCGACATCACGATATCAGGCCGCGCCGCACGAATGCGTTCGACCAGCCGTAGATAGCTTTCTGCCGTGTGGCTGCGGTTCATCCGCTTGAGGATACGGTCCGAACCCGACTGAACCGGCAGGTGCAGATAGGGCATCAGCTTGTCACAGGTGCCATGTGCCTCGATCAGATCGTCGGCCATGTCGTTCGGGTGCGAGGTGGTAAAGCGGATACGTTCCAGCCCGTCGACCTTGTTCAGTTCCCAGATCAAACCAGCAAGCGTCATGTCACCATTCGCACCGGCACCGTGATAGGCGTTGACATTTTGGCCCAGCAACGTGATCTCCCGCACCCCGCGCTCGACCAGATCATGGGCTTCGCGAATGATGCGATCCGCTGGGCGGCTGACTTCAGCACCGCGTGTATAAGGAACCACGCAGAAGGCGCAGAATTTATCGCAGCCCTCCTGAACAGTCAGAAACGCCGTCGGGCCACGCTTGGCCTTGGGGCGGTTTTTCAGTTTTTCGAACTTATCCTCTTCGGGGAAATCCGTGTCCAACGCCTTTTCACCCGCTCGGGTCTTTGCCTCCATCTCGGGCAGGCGGTGATAGCTTTGCGGGCCGACCACCAGATCGACCAGAGGCTGGCGGCGCATGATCTCTTCGCCTTCCGCCTGAGCGACACAGCCCGCCACGCCGATTTTCAGATCAGGCTTCTCGGCCTTCAGGCCCTTGAAGCGCCCAAGTTCGGAATACACTTTCTCTGCCGCTTTCTCACGGATGTGGCAGGTGTTCAGCAGAATCATATCCGCATCATCAGGTGTCTGGGTTTCAACATAGCCTTGCCCGCCCAGCGCCTCGGACATGCGTTCGCTGTCATAGACATTCATCTGACAGCCATAGGTCTTGATAAACAGCTTCTTCGGTTCGGACATAAGACGGGCCTTTGCATTCGCTGGACCGGCGTCGTCTATATGCTTCGAACGCCGCTTGCAATGCGGGCGCAATTACCCGAATTTGGCGGAACTTTCCAGCAAGACAAAATTGAAAAAAGCCGATGCAATACGATTCCCTAAACCATTTCCTGAAAGCCGGGCAGCCCGCAATGGCGCAAGGCCCCGTTGCTATGGTCTTTGCCGAGGACGAAATCGAGTTGGAAAGTACTCTGCATCACCATCTGAAGCTTGGGTTCAAATCCGTTATCGTCTTCATGCCTCAGGAGTTCCGACTGGAGCCCGCGTTGACCGACCGGGTGCATCGGGTCACCTTGAAATGCGTTCCCCGAACGGTGGTTTTCGATACCCTGAACAGAATAATTCAGGCCGCGCCCGGCATCTGGATGTACTACTGCTACAACGCCGAATACCTGTTCTTTCCGTTTTGCGAAACGCGCAGCATTGCTGAGATGCTGGCCTTTCACAGCGAAGAACGCCGCAACGCGATGCTGAGCTACGTCATCGACCTTTATGCCGAGGATCTGACCGCTTTTCCCAACGGTGTCGCCCCCGAACAGGCTTTGTTCGACAAAACGGGTTACTATGCCCAATCACGCCGCGACCCTGACGGCCAACCGCTGGACCGGCAGGTTGACCTGTCCGGTGGCTTGCGCTGGCGGTTCGAGGATCACATTCCCTATGAACGCCGTCGCATCGACCGCATCGCCCTGTTCAAGGCGCAAAAAGGCCTGATCCTGAAATCGGACCACACGTTCAATGAGCCGGAATACAATACCTATTCCTGCCCATGGCACCACAACATGACCGCAGCTATTTGTTCCTTCCGCGCCGCGAAGGCGCTCAAAACAAATGCCGGGTCGACTTTTGACATTTCAAATTTCAGCTGGCGCAACTCTGTGCCATTTGAATGGCACTCGCGGCAGCTGCTGGATCTGGGCCTGATCGAATCAGGCCAGTGGTTCTGAAGCGTCTTAGCGCTGAAACAGGACCGGAAACCAGTCTTCGCGAAGACGCTGCCCAGGTGTCATGCCATGGCCGGGAAAAGGTGGAGAGGTTCTGCCTGGACGCTCTACATACCGTGCGTCATCGCCGACCAGCCGGAGAGAAAAGGCGCGGCGACGGCTATCCGAGTGGTTACCCCGCGCACCGTGAAGGGTGCGATAATTGAAGGCAACGGCGTCACCGGGGTCCATTTCGAATTCAACGACTTTCATGCCCTCGGCATCCGGGTCCGGCACGGGGATGTACTGCCCTTCATCGGGGAAAAAACCTTCCTCGGAAACCCAGCGGGTTGGCAGCACCTCTTTCTCCCACCGGTGAGAGCCTGCGACACAGCGCAACGTCGCCTGCCTGACCGGATCCAGCGGAGACCAGAAGCTGATGGTTTGCTGACCTTCAACGAAGTAATATGGGCCATCCTGATGCCAGGGCGTGGCCATGGATGTCCCGGGTTCTTTTACCAATACGTGGTCGTGAAACACCTGCACGCTTTTCGACTGCATCAGGTCCGCTGCGACCTCGGCCGCGGGCGAGTTTTCGATCGCCTCGCGGAACTGTGGAATGCGGGTCCAGTTGCAGTAATCGTCAAAGAACAGACCCGTTTGACCCTCTTTCTTGTTTTCTGATGCATACGGGCCAGGCTCTGCCATATTCGCGGCCACACCCTTCCGCAGTTGATCCACATAGTCTGCAAACAGCCCTTTGATCAGAACGACGCCATCATCCTGATACGTTGTGATCATCTCTTGGGTAACAAGCGGGTGAGGCATCCGGGTCTCCATTCGTTTTTCAATCTTTTGCGTAGAAGGAGTGTTCTGTTCAAATCATATCTTTCGAAGTTATAATTAATTTCATGTTATACATTTCACTGCGTCAGTACGAATATGTTTGCGCGGTCGGGCGCCACGGCAGCCTGTCAGCAGCCGCACAATACCTGAATGTTTCACAACCAGCACTGTCCACGGCCCTGACGCGTGTCGAAGCACATTTGGGATACCCGCTGTTTATCCGCCGCCGAGGTTCGGCCATGGCGCTGACACCTCAGGGGCGAAAATTCATCGATCAGGCCGAGACCCTGCTGAAAGACGCAGCCCAAATCGAGTCATCTGAAACTCCGTCGCCGGGCACGACACATCTAAGACTGGGGTGTTTTACGGACCTCGCGCCCTTCCTGCTGGCACCCGCCCTGCACCATTTGCGCGATGCTTTTCCAAACATCGCTATCACTTATTTTGCCGCCTCCTTCGAAGGGCTGTTGAACAGATTGATTGATGGCCAGATCGATGTTGCAATCACTTACGAGCTGACAATGGACGCGGGGTTTACACGAGCAAAACTGTTCGACAGTCGGCCAAAGGCCCTTATGCCCCCGGATCATCCGTTGGCGACAGCGGGCACAGTCTCGCTGGCTGACTTGGCCGCTCATCCGTTGATCCTGTCGACAGAAGGCTGGTCGGCACAACACATCCTCAGCCTCTTTCGGCGCAACGGTCTGCACCCGACTGTCGCGCATAGGGCGGCATCGATTGAGATTCAGCGCAGTCTTGCCGCCCATGGCGAAGGGATCGGGATCAGCTATACCAGCCCGCTCAACCCGGTCAGTTATGACAATAAACGTCTTGTCAGTGTTCCGATCAGCGATCAGGACGCAACTGAGTCCGTTGTTCTTGCGCGCCACGGAACAGGGCCAGCTGACGCGACCATTGATCAGGTTGAACGTTTGTTGTTGGCGAGTTTGAAAGGCGGTATTGGCGCTACTTTTTGCGCAGGCGAATGACAACGTCGACCGAGGCAATCTCGACCCCCTCGGGCGCTTCAGGCAGGCGTTGGATCACCAATTGGTCAGACGGCGCATCACTAAGGCGCGCCTCGTCTTCCCAATAAAAATGAGGGTGGTCATGCGTGTTCGTGTCGAAATAGCTTTTTGACCCGTCCACAGTAATTTCCTGCAGAACACCAGCGTCGCAAAACGCGCGCAGGGTATTGTATACCGTCGCCAGTGACACAGCGTCACCATTCTCCTTGGCCGATTCAAACAGGCTCTCGGCGGTGACGTGACGATGGCGGCCATCGCCCACCAGAAGCTCGGCCAACGCCACACGCTGACGCGTCGGACGCAGGCCGGCGTTCACCAGCCAACCCGTTGCTATTTCGTCGCTCTGCGGTGTCATTGATCCAATACCCATAGTCACTTCCATTATATATAGGAGCGCATGGTTGGCAATTTCAAATGAAATTCATTCGCAAAGAACGCGGCATACACAACATGATGTAGCCGCTGCTCTTGCAGGACCTTGCAAACGGGTGCTAGACGAGGCCAGATATAACGAACGGACCCACGGCAGGAGAGGCGGCAAGAATGGCCCAGTTCCCAAGCAGTTTTGACAAAGACGATCTGCTGAAATGCGCCCGCGGCGAATTATTTGGCCCCGGCAATGCACAATTGCCCGCCCCGCCAATGCTGATGATGGACCGGATTACCGACATCTCGGAAGACGGTGGCCTGCACGGTAAGGGCCATGTGCTGGCCGAGTTCGATATCACCCCTGACCTTTGGTTCTTTGACTGCCATTTTCCCGGCAACCCAATTATGCCGGGCTGCCTGGGCCTTGACGGTCTATGGCAGCTGACCGGTTTCAACCTGGGTTGGCGTGGCTGGCAAGGGCGCGGCATGGCTGTCGGCGTGGGCGAAGTGAAACTGACCGGTATGGTTCGTCCCGACCGCAAGATGCTAACGTATAAAATCGATTTCAAAAAGGCGATTCAGACACGTCGCCTGACCATGGGTGTGGCAGATGGAATCGTCGAAGCCGATGGCGAGATGATCTATGATGTCAAAGATATGAAGGTCGTTCTGTCCGAGGCCTGAGCCTGACCGACCCGAAATAAGGAGTGCGCACATGCGTCGAGTAGTCGTCACCGGTCTGGGGGTAGTGTCTTCGATCGGGAATAATGCCCAAGAGGTTCTGGCCTCGCTCAAAGCAGGTAAATCCGGGATCGAAGCCAGCGAACAGATGGCGGAACATGGGTTTCGCAGTCAGATCGCGGGAACGCTCAAGATTGACGTGGCTGAACACGTGGACAAACGCACCCTGCGCTTCATGGGTCCGGGCGCGGCTTACGCTCATATCGCCATGTCTCAGGCCATTGCAGATTCTGGTCTGACCGAGGACCAGGTAGTCAACCCGCGCACAGGTTTGGTGGCTGGATCCGGCGGCCCGTCGACAAGCGCGATGCTGACGGCGCATCAGACCGTTCTGAAGACAGGCGCGACCAAGCGGATCGGTCCGTTCGCTGTGCCGAAATGCATGTGCTCGACAATCTCGGCAAACCTGGCGACCGCGTTCAAGATCAAGGGTATCAACTATTCGATCACCTCGGCCTGCTCGACTTCGCTGCATTGCATCGGCAACGCGGCCGAACAGATCATGCTGGGTAAACAGGACGTCATGTTTGCTGGCGGCGGCGAAGAACTGGACTGGACGCTTTCGTGCCTGTTCGATGCGATGGGCGCGATGTCGTCGAAATACAATGACACGCCCGACAAAGCCTCGCGCGCGTTTGACGAAAACCGTGACGGGTTTGTGATTTCCGGTGGCGGCGGCATCCTCGTTCTGGAAGAGCTGGAGCACGCGCTGGCCCGCGGCGCAAAGATTTATGCCGAAGTCACCGGCTATGCTGCTACCTCGGATGGCCACGACATGGTGGCCCCTTCGGGTGAAGGCGGTGAGCGCGCGATGCGGCTGGCGCTGGCCACATTGCCCGAAGGTCGCAAGGTCGGTTATATCAATGCACATGGGACCTCGACCCCTGTCGGTGACGTAGGCGAAGTAGAGGCTGTGCGCCGCATCTTCGGTGAAGGCAATGTGCCACCGATTTCTTCGACCAAATCGATGACTGGCCACGCGCAAGGCGCGGCAGGAGCGCTTGAGGCGATCTTCTGCCTGCTCATGCTGGACAATGATTTCATTACACCGTCGATCAATGTCGACACACTCGCCCAAGGCATCTTGCCCGGTGAAATTGCAACTGAAGTGGTTGAAAACGCAGGACTGGACAGTGTCATGACCAACAGCTTCGGCTTTGGCGGCACCAACGGGTCCATGATTCTGTCTAAGTATAACGGGTGAAAGTGATGTCGGATCTTCTCAAAGGTAAGCGCGGCCTGATCATGGGCGTGGCCAATGACCGCTCAATCGCGTGGGGCATTGCCAAGGCCATGCACGAGGCAGGCGCAGAACTGGCCTTCACCTATCAGGGCGAGGCTTTCGGCAAACGGCTGGAACCTCTCGCTCAAAGCCTTGGCAGCGATTTTATGGTGGATGCCGATGTGACCGACGACGAGTCACTGGATCGTGCCTTTGGTGAGCTGGCCAAGCGTTGGCCCACCATCGACTTTGTCGTTCATGCCATTGCGTATTCGGATAAATCCGAGCTGACAGGCCGGTTTCTGAATACCACGCGGGCGAACTTCAAACACTCGATGGACGTGTCGGCCTATTCCTTTATCGAGGTGGCACGCCGCGCCTATCCGATGATGAAGGACAATGGGGGTTCGCTGCTGACGCTGACCTATCAGGGATCAAACCGGGTAGTACCGAACTACAACGTCATGGGTGTTGCCAAGGCGGCGCTGGAATCGGCGACCCGTTATCTGGCCAATGACCTTGGCCCGGATGGTATCCGCGTGAACGCAATCTCACCGGGGCCAATGAAAACCCTTGCCGGTGCGGCCATTGGCGGTGCGCGCAGGACATATAAGTTCTGCGATCAGAATGCGCCGATGCGTTCGAATGCCACTCTGGAAGCTGTTGGCGGGACCGCAGTTTACCTGACATCTGATGCGGGAGCCTGCACGTCTGGCGAAATCATCCGCGTTGATGGGGGTTTCCACGTTCTGGGCATGCCACAACCCGATTTCATGTGACCATATCTTTCCCTGCCGCCGCCAAGATTTCACCATCTTTGGGCGGCAGGACTTCGATATGAGCAAGCTAGATCAAATCATTGCAAACAACGCACGATCAGTGCAAAGCCGGAAGAAATCCAGTTTCCTCAGCCAGCGGGCCAGAGTGCTGCTGCTTGCGCTGACATCATTACTGCTGGTGTTTGTCTTTTTCACCCAGCCACAGGTACGTGCAGCTATTGAAGCTTTGATCGGCTGAAGTCCGGGCGGGCGTTCCAACCCGAACTATGTCTCAATTGATCGAGACGACTTCAATCTCAAACACCAGATCCTGACCGGCCAACGGATGATTCCCATCCAGGGTCACAGTTGCTTCGTTGGCGTCCACGACTGTTACAGGTACGGCCTGACCGTCTGGTGTCTGCATCTGCAGTTGAGTGCCCGGATCCAGCGGAATATCCTCGGGAATACCCTCACGGGGGATTTCCTGACGCATCGCAGGATTGATCGGGCCGTAGGCGTCGGTACAGGCAATCTCGACCCGTTTTTTGTCACCTGCGGACAAACCGGGCATGGCACTGTCCAGACCGGGAATGATCTGGCCCGATCCAACCACGAACTCCAACGGATCGCGCCCATCCGAGCTGTCAAAGACTTTGCCATCCAACAATGTCCCTGTGTAATGGATGCGAACCGTGTCGCCTTGCTTGATTTCGGTCATAGTGGTCTCCGGCCGTTTTTAGGGGTTAAGCGGCCAACCCTAGAGGTTGACACAAAGTTGTAAACCCTTGGCCCTTCCCCCCCCTTTCGCGTTGTGCCAACCTGCGCGCAATCAGAGGAGGGTCATATGGCAATCACGACATGCGTGTTCGACGCCTACGGAACGCTGTTTGACGTAGCGGCCGCCGCCCGGCAGGCAGCAGGCGAGCCGGGGTTCGAAGCCCTGAAAGACAAATGGCCCGAAGTCGCGGGGCATTGGCGCCTGAAGCAATTGCAATACACATGGCTGCGTGCTGTGGCAGATGCCCATGCGGACTTCTGGGATGTAACGCAGGACGGGTTGGACTGGGCGCTGGAAGCTGCCGGCCTTCAGGGCAACCCAGAACTGCGCCAACGCCTGCTGGATCTATATTGGGAGTTGCAGGCCTATCCCGAAGTTCCTGCGATGCTGAAAGCCCTCAAGGATGGCGGGATGCAGACTGCCATCCTGTCCAACGGATCACTACCCATGCTGGACGGCGCTGTTCAATCCGCCGGGATCGGCGATGTGCTTGATGACGTGCTGTCGGTCGAAAGCGTTGGGGTCTTCAAGCCCCATTCCCGTGTTTATGATCTGGTTCAGAACAGGTTTGACTGCGCCCGCGACGAAGTCTTGTTCGTCAGTTCAAACGGCTGGGATGCTGCAGGGGCCCGCGGTTATGGTTTTGTCACCGTCTGGGTCAACCGGATCGGGGAACCAATAGACCGGCTGCCGTGGACTCCAGCGCATGTGCTGTCTGACTTGACCACCATTCCCAAGCTGGCTGGTCTTTGATGTCAGACTTTACGACTTCGGACGGCAGGCGCATCTATTTCGAAGACCATGGATCGGGCACGCCGCTTTTGTGTCTGGCCGGATTGACCAGAAACGGCCGGGATTTTTCGTATTTCGCACCACATGCCACTGAATTGCGCATGATAACGATGGATTACAGGGGGCGCGGTCGCTCAGACTACGACCCCGATTTCATGAATTACAACGTCTTTCGTGAATCCCATGACGCGATTGAACTGCTGGATATTCTGGGCATCGAAAAAGCGGTCATTCTGGGCACCTCGCGGGGCGGGCTGATTGCCATGGCGTTGGCGGCAAGCCACCCCGAACGTTTGGCCGGTGTGATTCTGAACGATGTGGGGCCGGTCATCGAGACGTCAGGCATCGCCAAGATCATGGCCTACGTGGGCGCACAACCCGCCGCGAAAACCTATGACGAAGCTGCTGCTGCCCTGAAACATGTGATGGAGCCGCAATTCCCGAAAGTTCCGTTGGAGATTTGGCGCAAACAGGCCGAAATTCAATACGAACAACAGGGGGACGGGCTGGCGCTACGCTATGACCCGGCCCTGCGCAAGGCGCTTCTGGAACAGGCCGCGAGCGGTGCCATACCCGATTATTGGTTGTTTTTTGAAGCGCTGCGTAACATTCCCTGCGGCGCGATCAGGGGCGCGAACTCGGACGTTCTGAGCGCAGAAACACTGGCTGAGATGCACCGGCGGCATCCCGGTCTGATCTCGGCCGAAGTGCCGGATCGCGGGCATGTTCCGTTCTTGAATGAGCCTCAATCTCTGGATGTCATCAAAAAGGTATTGAAGAACGCTGCATGAGCACAATTGAAATGATCGAAGCCGCGGCCAAACGGCTTAAGGGACATGTCCGCGAGACACCAATTCTGTCGTCGCCATTTCTTGACGCGATCGCCGGGCGCCGGATTTGGGTCAAGCCGGAATGCCTGCAACATACCGGCAGTTTCAAGTTTCGGGGGGCTTGGTCTGCCATATCCGCGCTGGACGAAGACACACGCCAGCGCGGCGTGATTGCCTATTCCTCGGGCAACCACGCGCAGGGCGTTGCGATGGCGGCGTCGAAACACGGTATTGCTTCGGTCATTGTCATGCCGTCGGATGCGCCGCACCTGAAAATCGAAAACACCCGCGCGCTAGGGGGTGAGGTCATTCTTTACGATCGCGCAAACGAAAGCCGCGAAGAGATCGGGGAAACCATCGCCGCCGAACGCGGGCTGACCCTGATCCGGCCATATGACGAACCTCAGGTGATTGCCGGGCAAGGTACCACCGGCTTGGAGATTGCCAGACAGGCCGCGGAACTTGGGTTATCTCAGGCGGATGTTCTGGTCTGTTGCGGCGGTGGCGGCCTCACCTCTGGTATTGCACTGGCGCTTGAAAAACACGCCCCCGACCTAAGGGCACGCCCGTGCGAACCGGAAGGGTTCGATGACGTCAAACGATCACTGGCGACGGGACGGATTCAGAACAACAACGCGGCATCAGGCAATATTTGCGATGCTATCCTGACACCACAACCCGGCGATATCACCTTTCCCATCCTAAACCGACTTTGCGGGCCCGGTATTTCGGTCACCGAAGACGAGGCGCTGCGCGCCATGGCACTTGCTTTCCTGCGCCTCAAGATCGTGCTAGAGCCCGGCGGCGCAGTTGCATTGGCCTCGGCCCTGTTCCGGGGTGACGAGATCGAGGGCGACGACGTTATCGTGGTCACTTCGGGTGGTAATGTCGATCCGGATATTTTTTCCAGGGCGTTGGAATTCCTGACCTGACAGGCACCCCAAACCTGTGCAAGTTGCACCTGGAACGCCGGGGCTGCAAGGACCTGAGTCATGATGATCGCTGATCTGGGCGACGTGAAACTGAATTATCGTGTCGATGGTGCGGCGGATGGCGCGCCACTGGTTTTTGCAAACTCATTAGGAACAAACCTGCACCTTTGGGACGCCGTGTTACCGCACTTGCCCAAGGGGTTGCGCATCATCCGGTATGACAAACGCGGGCATGGGCAATCCTCGGTTCCACCGGCGCCTTATTCTATGGGCGCCCTGATCCGCGATGCCGAGGCGCTGCTGGATCACCTGAAGGTTCGCGACTGCGTTTTTGTCGGCCTGTCCATTGGCGGCATGATTGCACAGGGGCTGGCCGTCAAACGAATGGATCAGATACGTGCGCTGGTTCTGTCGAACACCGCTGCCAAAATCGCCACACCCGCAGTCTGGCAGGATCGGATCGACGCCGTACGTCGCGGTGGGATTGAAGCGGTAGCAGACGCCACGATGGAACGCTGGTTTTCCCGTGATTTCCGCGCGGCGCAAGACCACCTGTCATGGCGCGACATGATGATCAGCCAACCGGTTGACGGGTATCTGGGCTGTTGCGCTGCCATCGCCGGGACCGACTTCTATACACCCACAAGCGGCCTGCGCCTGCCTACACTTGGCATCGCCGGAAGCGCGGACGGCTCGACCCCGCCCGATCTGGTGCGCGAAACTGTTGACCTGATTCCCGGATCGCGGTTCGAAATGATCCGCAGGGCCGGCCATTTGCCCTGTGTCGAGAAACCCGCAGAATACGCAGCAATCCTAACCCGGTTTCTGACCGATACCGGGCATATCTGAAGGAGAACAGCGATGGCGTCTTTCCTGTTGGTCCACGGCTCCTGCCACGGTGCCTGGTGCTGGCGCGATCTGATCCCCGCGCTGGAGGCTTTGGGACACTCTGCCCGGGCCATCGACATGCCCAGTCATGGTGCGGATCCAACGCCGGTGTCCGAGGTTACACTGGACACTTGCCGCGATGCCGTTCTGAACGCCTGCACGCCCGATACGATTGTCGTGGGTCACTCGTGGGGCGGCTATCCGATCAGCGCCGCCGCCGAGGCTCGACCGGACGCTATGCGCGCCCTGATCTTTCTGTGCGCCTACGTGCCTCACGATGGGCTTTCGCTGGCAGATATGCGTAGGCGCGGGCCACGGCAAACCATAGCACACGCGGTGGAAAAATCTGCAGACGGTCTGTCTTACACCGTGTCGGTAGACGCCATCCCCAAGCTGTTCTATCACGATTGTCCGGACGATATTCTGCCCTTTGCCTATGCACGCTTGTGCCCACAGGCCATTCGCCCCCAGGAAACACCACTGCCGGTCAGCACCAATTTCAACGAAGTACCCAAGGCCTATATCCGCACCACGGATGACCGAACGATCCCCACGGAATATCAGGCGGACATGTGCGCGTTCATCCCCGAGGAGCTGCGACGAACCATCGACAGTTCGCATTCTCCGTTTTTCTCGCATCCACAGGAACTGGCTGGACTGCTTACCGAATTGGCAAACAAATTCGGGTGATACCGCAGATTGTACGTAAAACTCTGTCTTTCCACATTCGGTGACTGTGCCTAGGGTGCCACGAACAGATCACCTGCCCGAGTCCCATGCGCCTGCCATCACTCTTCATCCTCAGCATCGTCATGATCGACGCAATGGGCATTGGTCTGGTGATGCCAATCATGCCGCAACTGATTGTTGATGTGCAGGGCAGCTCGCTTGCCAATGCGGCAATCTGGGGCGGAGTGCTGAGTACCGCTTTTGCGGCGATGCAATTCATCTTTGGTCCAATCCTTGGAAACCTGTCCGACGCCTATGGCCGCAGAACCGTGCTGCTGGTGTCGCTGTTCGTCATGGCGCTTGATTATATGGTCATGGCCGTGGCGGGCAGTATATGGCTGTTGCTGGCCGGTCGCATTGTCGGCGGTATTACCGCAGCCACGCATTCCACCGCTGCCGCGTTCATGGCGGATATTTCCGATCCCAAGGACAAGGCCGCGAACTTTGGTCTGTTGGGGGCTGCCTTTGGCGTGGGTTTTGTCCTCGGCCCGGTGATCGGCGGATTGCTCAGCGAATATGGAACCCGTGCCCCGTTTTGGGTGGCGGCAGGGCTGGTGGCACTGATCTTTGTCATCGGCTGTTTCGTAATGCCAGAAACCGTGACCGACAAGACCCGGCGCGCCTTCAACCTGCGCGGCGCCAACCCGGTGAATTCGCTGCGCGCGATTGCTGCATTGCCCGGTATCCGACCTATGCTGTGGGTCTACTTTCTGTATTCGGTCTCAATCTACGTCTACCCCGCCATCTGGTCCTTTTTCACCACCGAACGGTTCGGCTGGTCCCCTCAGATGATCGGCCTGTCACTGGGCGTCTATGGGATCGGCATGGCCGTTGTGCAGGGCGGTCTGATCCGTCCCGCAATCCGATTATGCGGAGAACGGGGCGCCATCATCTACGGGATGGGTTTTGAGATTCTTAGTTTCGCAATTTTGGCCTTTCTGACCAACGGGTTCATTGCGCTTTTGTTCATCCCAATCACCGCAATCGGCGCAATCACGACACCAGCACTTCAGGCAATGATGTCCAAAGTGACACCGGATTCGCAGCAAGGAGAGTTGCAAGGCGTGTTGGCCGCGCTCCACGCGCTTTCGATGGTAATCTCGCCTCTGGTCATGACCAGCGTATTTGCGCAATTCATTCGCCCCGACACACCGCTGTACCTGCCGGGTGCTCCGTTCCTGCTGGCACTGGCGCTGATGCTGGCCGGGTTTGTGTTGTTTCGCCGGTCCCCGCCTGTCGTGGCTTAACAACGACACACACATGACGGTTTCTACCTTGCGATCAACGCTTTCCCACGCCACCGTGGGGCCAACGGGAATGAGGGAAATCATGCAAACAATCAAAGCCGCAGTCTGCCGGGCATTCGGCGAACCCCTGGTTATCGAAGAGGTTCAGCTGGCACCCCCCGGCACGGGCGAAGTCGAAGTGACGCTGGATGCAGTGGCCATCTGCCATTCAGACATATCCTATGCCGAAGGTGCCTGGGGCGGGTTCCTGCCCGCCGTTTACGGCCACGAAGCCGCAGGTGTGATCTCGGCAGTTGGAGAGGCCGCCGGGGATTTCAGGATTGGCGAACCTGTGGTTGTGACCTTGATCCGCGCGTGCGGGTCCTGCCCCACCTGTGCCGGAGGGCATCCGACAAATTGCGAAACACCGTACGACACTGTCAAAGGCCCGCTGAAAACGGCTGAGGGCGAACCGTTGGAGCAGGCCATGGCCTGCGGTGCTTTTGCCGAAAAGGTCGTGGTGAGCCATCGGCAGATCGTCAGGATACCCGAAAGCCTGCCCAAAGACCTGGCCAGCCTACTGTCCTGCGGGGTGATCACCGGGGTCGGTGCTGCGGTTAACGCCGCCAATTTGCGTCCGGGTCAGGATGTCGTTGTCATCGGCGCGGGTGGTGTTGGCCTCAACGCCATTCAGGGCGCACGGATCGCGGGTGCACGGCGAATCGTGGCCGTGGACATGACAGAAGAAAAACTGGAAATCGCAAAGGAATTCGGCGCGACCCATGGCGTATTGGCCAGCCTGAAAGAGCCCTGGAAAGCAGCGTTCAAAGCCCTTGGCGGGCGCGGGGCCGATGCGGTTCTGATTACGGTCGGCGCAATCGCCGCCTATGATCAGGCCCCTCGCTATCTTGGCCGCGGCGGTAAGGCCATCATGATCGGAATGCCGCATTCGGGTGGCATGGCCAGCTATGAACCGGTTGTTCTGGCAGCCCTGGGGCAGGGTGTTGTCGGCTCGAAAATGGGTGATGTGGTTATTCAGCGGGACATCCCCTGGATGATTGACCTTTATGAACAGGGTCGGTTGAAGCTGGACGAGTTGATCTCGGGCCGCTGGTCGCTGGACCAGATCAACGAGGCCATTGCCGATACCAAAACCGGATCTGCCAAGCGCAACGTGATCCTGTTCGACAGAACCTGATCCCCCGGCTCGGAGGAACTGAGATGAAACTGCAGGATCTCGACATCATCGTCACTGCCCCACCCGCTCCGGGTTGGGGGGGGCGATACTGGATATTGGTCAAACTGACGACAGATACCGGCATCACCGGTTGGGGCGAATGCTATGCCTCGTCCGTTGGACCCGAGGCGATGCGCCACGTCATCCGGGATGTGTTCGAACGGCACATGCTGGGCGAGAACCCCGAAAACATCGAGCTCATGTTCCGTCGCGTCTATTCCAGCGGTTTCACGCAGCGCCCCGACCTGACGGTAATGGGCGCATTCTCAGGGTTGGAGATCGCCTGTTGGGATATTCTTGGCAAGGATCGCGACCGTCCGGTTTATGCGCTGTTGGGCGGCAAGGTGAACGAACGAATTCGCTCCTATACTTACCTCTACCCTTTGCCGCATCACAATCTGACCGACTTCTGGACCTCTCCCGAACAAGCGGGTGAAACAGCTGCCGAAATGGTGCGGCGCGGCTATACCGCGGTGAAATTCGACCCGGCAGGCCCCTATACGATCCGTGGCGGCCACATGCCGGCGATGAGTGACATTTCCATGTCCGTCGCCTTTTGTAAGGCAATTCGCGATGCGGTGGGGGACAAGGCCGACCTACTGTTTGGCACACACGGTCAGTTCAACACGGCTGGAGCCATCCGGCTGGGGCAGGCGCTGGAACCGTACCAGCCCCTATGGTTCGAAGAACCCACACCACCCGATATGATCGAAGACATGGCCCGTGTCGCCCGCAACGTCCGTATCCCCATCGCCACCGGAGAACGCATGACAACCAAGGCTGAGTTTGGAGCCGTTCTGCGCGCCGGGGCTGCGGAAATCCTGCAACCGGCGCTGGGGCGAGCCGGCGGAATCTGGGAGATGAAGAAAGTCGCCGCCATAGCTGAGATATTTAATGCTCAGATGGCGCCACATCTTTATGCAGGACCGGTCGAATGGGCCGCCAATGCCCACCTGGCCGCGTCGATCCCGAACCTGCTGTTGCTGGAAACCATCGAAACACCGTTCCATAATCAGCTTATCAAAGGCTCCATTCAGGTAGAGAATGGCTTCGTGATCGCTCCGACCGGTCCGGGCCTTGGGATCGACATCGACGAAGATCTGGCGCGCGCGCATCCGTATGAAGGTCGGGGCTTGCATCTGCAAATGCAGGAAGAGCCCTGCGATTATGTGAACGGCAACGCTTTTCAGGGCGGTGCCCCTGCAACCGAGGGGTGACAATGCAGACGTGTTTGAGGCATATTAACCCAAGATTAACGGAACAACGGTCAAAACGTGACACTCCTAGAAACCGAACCTCAGGCACACACCTCGGACACACCATCGGAAATGAAAGAAAATGCAGCCCGCGCGGCGGCATTTCTCAAGACGCTGGCGCATGAAGGGCGCCTGATGATCCTGTGCCACCTTGGGAATGGTGAGAAATCCGTAGGCCAGCTTGAAGATTTGCTGCAATTGCGGCAAGCCGCCGTCAGCCAGATGTTGGCCCGCTTGCGGGAAGAAGGGTTTGTCACCACCCGAAGGGATGGCAAAACGATCTATTATTCGCTGCGCGATGGGAATGCAGCGCAGATGATCGGTCTGCTGTACGAACTGTTTTGCGAGCCTGCCAGCTGATCACGCCTAGTTGGACACGTAACCGGCGATCACCTGCATCAGTTTGAACGCGGTTGCCGCATCGTTTTCCACAACGGCCAGGAACTCTTCCTCACCGATCCGAAGGCAGGACAGTTCCGTTTCGGCCACCATACTCAGCGCGCGTGGTTCTTTGCGGATCAGACCAAGTTCACCCACCAATGCGCCCGGCCCCACGGTGGTGATCAATTGATCGGGGCCATCTTCCTGTGGCAGGTAAAGGCCTGCCTCTCCCTCCAGCACCACATAAGCGCCATCGGTCGGCTGATCATCTTTCAGGAAAACCACCTGACCGGGCTTGGCATCGAACCATTGTGCGCCAAAAGCCAGAAGGCGCAATTGCCGCCGGTCCAGCCCCGAAAACAAGGGGGTCTGCTCCAGCGCGCGAAGTTTCCGCGCCAGGTCTGCTGAAGATGCGCTGTCCTTTCCCACGTCTACCGGTCCTCCGTCCGAGACGACACGACCTTGCCGGATTTCCACGAACATGTCGAATACGTCCGGGTTTTCGAACTGGTCATTGAGGTAGAACACCGTGGCATCCGGCAACAACTCGCGCAGCTTCTTGTAGACCGACACCTGCGTTTTCATGTCGTAACTGGCCAATGCCTGCTCCAGGATCAGGATATCTGGCTTCTTGATTGTCGCGCGGGTAAACGCCAGCGGTTCGGCAAAGACCGCCGGAAGGCCCTGCCCCCCCAAGGCAACCGGAATGTCATAAATCAGCTCGACCACCAAGGGGCGCGCACCGTTCTCCTCCAACACGTCGACAATGACTTTGCGGGCCTCGTCCGATCGCGCGCCACCTATCTGGCTGACCTTGCCGAACAGCGCGTTTTCCATGACCGTCAATCCGGGTGCGAACTCTTCCGGGTCCAGCGGAACAAAAGCGTCCTTGAGGCTTTCCAACAGCTTGTCCGAATGACTCTGCCTCAGTTCCAGAATGCGGTCCTTGAGCTCATCCGTGAAAGCCGGTCCAATCTGTTCAGCCGAGACGACGAAAGGCACAGCCAACATACTGGCCAGCTGTTCGTCATCCAGCCCTGACGTTCCCTCTTTGCGGGTTTGTTCAACCAGTTCCACGGCTGCCTCATAGGTCTTTGCATCAAGACCCAGCTTGCGGAACAGCGGATGGTCGGTTCCGTCGAACCCGAAGATCTGGCGCAGCATCTCGATCACGTCACGGGTCAGGGCAATCAGTGTCTCATCCAGCCCCAGCTCTCGCAACTGCATGAGGAACACCTTCTGCCGGGCAAGCAAGGCCTGTGTCACCGGCACGCGGGGCGTCGCAAAAAGCAGGTTCTCGGCAACAGGCAGCGCCGGGTTGTAAAAATTCCGGTCGAAGATGAGCGCTTGCTGTTCAAGACCCGCGTCCTGGACCGCCTTCCGCACAAGCGGGCGAAGCTCGACCAGTTTCCTTGCCAGTTCGCAGTGCTCCGTCGCAACAAAGCTTTGTTCAGCACCACGCCGGAACAGGGCAGCCCCAGACCCCATTCCATCAATCAGTTGCAACCACCAGTCACGCAGCGCCACCGCGTCGTGAAGCCCGGCAAGCGACGGGTCAAGCCATTCCGCCCTGAACGGATCCGTGCTGTTTCCAGCCCGCAAGGTCTCGGCAAAATCTGGGTCATCTGTGGATTCAGCCAAAGGTTTGAACCGCATCGGCATCATCACGTTGTCACCCAACGTTCCCTGAAACATCACCGGGCGGGATGTGGCATACCCGATACGTGCAGCCACAACGCCCTGATGCAGGTCTGCTAGATTCAAATCCCCCACCTGAACCGTGCCGGCAGCGGGCAAAATCTCGCGAGTCAGTAACTCCCCCATGGCGCGACGGTCCTCTTCGCTTGGTGCGGCGATACCAATTGTTTTGCCGCCGGGGAAAGTCAGATTCAGATCATCCAGCACCTGATTGCCGTCCATGTCGCGAACCGAGACGTGCTTTAGCGCTATATCGCCGCTGAGGTGGGGGCGCTCTGCTGGTTCGCCCTCGAACAGCGCTTCGTCCTTCAATCCGGCCGGATCGAAACGGTCAACGACGATATCCCAGCGCAACGACATGTCCTGAGTTTGGTTGTAATAGGTCAGCAGCTCTTTCCAGGGTGAGCTCAGATCCTTGTACGCCGCCAGCGCCGCAACCAACGCCCCCAAAGAAACCGAGCCCTGCAACACCAGAAGGCCACCGATTAGGTAGAACATGAATGGTGTCAGCTGCGAGATGAAGTTGTTTATGAATTTCATAAAGAACTTCTTCTGGTAAATATCAAAGCGGATCGCAAAAAGCCGCCCCAACTGATCAGAGATCATAGCCCGGCGATAACGCCAGCCGCCATTGCTGCGAAGGGTGGACGCCCCTGCCGCGTTTTCGCCGATCTGGGCAGCCAACGCCCGCACCTCCTGAATACGTTTCTTGTTCAACAGGTTGATCTGACGTTGCAATTTTGGGATTAACCAGGCCTGCACCGGGATCAGGGCGACTGCGGCCAGTCCGAACCAAAAGCTTTGCAAGAACAGGAAAGAAAGGATGGTGATCATCTGACCGGCTTGCAGAACCGGCTGACTGATCGCATCGCCCATCAGACCACCCATCGGTTCGCTCTCGGCTGTGATCATCGAAACCATTTCGCCCTGGCTGACCCGCTCGAAATAGGGTTGCGGAAAAAGGAGCGCGCGGCTGACCAGCTGATATCGGAACCGCCGCAGCATGCGTTCGCTCAGCACACCCTTCATGGTGTTGATGCGCATTTTCATCAGCCCGTGCGCCAACACGGCAGCAAGGAAAGCAAAACACAAAATAATCAGGAAATTCGTCTGTGAAAGCGTATAGCCCCAGACATCCACTTCGGCCGTTGTCGAACCGATTGCGTCGTTGATGATACGCTTGGGCAACTCCAGCGTAAGATAGAGCAACGGAAACAACGTCGCCGTCACAGCCAGCAGGATCAGCTGATCGCGTTTGGAGTATTTCCAGATAAAGCGGAAAATCGTGCGTTCTATGGAACCTGCCCCTACTGCTGGCTAACAACGCGGCCCGGATGCCACGCACCCGGATTCAACGGTTTGAATTTACTGCCATACTGACACGATATGCAATTTTTTTCCCACCTGAGAATTTTCTTGATCTTATGTGAACTAGTTCATTTACGCATGGCAGGGTTATTGCCTACAGTTGGTACAGAGCGATATCGGGAGGGTTCTTTTGACTGCCAGTATTGGCGCGGTGTTACTTATGCTTTGCCTTTTTCAGGTCAAGCATATGTTCGCTGACTACTACCTCCAGACACCGAAAATGCTCTCTGGCAGAGGTGAGTATTTTCACTTGGGACGCGCGCAGCACGCAGCAGTACATGTTGCGGGCTCTGTCATCGTGTTTGCCGTGTTTGGCGCTCCGGTATTGTTCATCCTGATTGTCGGACTTCTTGAATGGGTGATTCATTTCAATATCGATTTCTTGAAAGCAAGCTATTCAGACAAGAAACAGCTGGAGCCGACACAGGCCGCGTTCTGGCGTGCGGCTGGGTTAGACCAGTGCCTGCACAATCTGACTTATGTGGCGATGGTCTGGGCTTGGGTGACTTTCGGGGCAGCGTAGCCCGCCAGAATATACCACCCGTTGCACCGATAAGATCGACCAGATCACACCCAGAACTTCTGAACAGCAGACAACCGACAGCGACGCGCCCGGATGTCATGCGCCGAACATCGTGTCGGTCATAGCGCGAGGCAAGCTGTTAACCTGCCCCGCTCGACTTTGATCGATACAAAAACCCGATTAGCCCAGAACCGAAAAACTGCTTTCCTCATTGATCGGGCGCTTTCGTGAGTAAAAGCCCACGTCGATGGTGCGTTTGATATAAGGCAGTTCGAATTGCAGCGGTTCCGCGTCGTGATCCGCTCCGCCTTCGCAATACGCGATCAGTGCCGCCATCATCTTCCCCGCAATCGGCGCATTCTTGTACTGGTTCCCGCTGGACCCACAGGCCATGTAAAACCCCGGCAGGCTGGATTTGTCATAGATCGGAATCCAGTCGGTTGAGGCATCGTAAAGGTCAACCACGCCTCGCGTTTTCGATGGGATGCCAAGGCTGGGTACACGCTGCGCATATCGCATAGCCTGTGTGGTCCATTGATCCGTGAACTCGCGGTTGTAGTTGACGTCATCCTCGCACCATTGATGCGGATCGCATTCCGGGTCCTCAGATCCCACAAGGATGTGATTGCCGTGTTCCGGGCGGCAATAGCAGGCGATGTCACTGTCCGAAACTATGGTTCCGTCGTGTTCAAAATCGAACCCTTCCGGGGCGGGGACATGCACAACCTCTTGCCGCAGGGGGCGGGTCTTGATGGTCATGTCATCCAGAACTCCGGCCATCTTGTTGATGATAGCCGAGCCCGGCCCGGCCACGTTCACGACAACCCTTGCGCGGATTTCTTCGCCTGAGGCAAGTTTTACACCGGAAACACGTCCATCCTCGGTCAGGATCTCGGTTACTTCGGAACTGGTGCGAACCTCGGCTCCGTGCTGTTTGGCAGCATCCATCAGGTTTTGCGCCGACAAGGCCGGGTCGGTGACATATCCTGCCTGAGGCCAGTACACTCCACCCGACATCTTTCGCCCGTTAGGCTGGCCGAATTCCGGGTCATCCATTCGGCGCGCCGGGGCAAAGCTGTCCAGCGAATAAACCGGCAGGCGTTCAACCACTTTGTCCCCCGACCATTCTTCGAACGGGCAATCCAGTTCTGATGAATTGCGCATGTGCTTTTCCAGCATCCCGTTCGCCTCGGTCTTCATAACCAGGCAGCCGGTTTCCCTGAACTGAGCCAGATTGGCCCCCTCCGACAGTCCAAGATAGTCAGCCCAGTCGCGCCAGTAATGATAGCCTTCCCAGGCAAACGCCGTTCCATCGAAGGTGGAATAATGCATCCGGATGATCGCGCAGGACCCGGCGGTTGAACCGTGTCCAACCTGTGCGTTGCGATCCAGAGACAGGGTTTTCCAACCCGCCTTGGACATTTCGAACGCGATGGCCGCGCCGATCACGCCGGTACCGATGATGATTGCGTCTGGTTGACTCATGTCGGGTCTCCTTTCCAATAGCGCCGGGAATATGCGCTGAATTCTTCAACTTCTTCGGGTTTCGGTTCGACGCCCGTGAAGGCGTATAGGTAATGCGGCACCATCGAGATCCGCGTCTCGAAGGGTTCGTTCAATTGTGCCAGATCATATCCGATCTGCATGTAATACAGCACGCGCGCACGCGTTTCGGACTCGATCTCGGAATAGCCGTATCTGGCGAACATCGCGTGCAAAGCCTCAAGCCGCCGTGTGTCTGATTGGTCCAGCGCACGGCGAACTTTGCCCGATTTACGCGCCCAGTCGCGCACGGCAAAGTCCAACGCGGTGTCAAACAAATCCGTATTGACCACACAACGATGCACGTTGCAGACCGCGCCCGTTATCGTGTCGGCTGGTGCTTCGGCCTGTTTTACAAGCGCAACCGTATTGGTCGCCTGCCACCGCGCCAGCAGTGCATCTAAAAGTTCCTGTCTGGACTTGAAGTACCAGTAGAAGGATGAACGTGACACGGCCATCCGCTCGGCCAGGTTAAGAACCTTGATCTGGTCCACCCCGTCCGAAATCAGCACGTCCATCGCCACGTTCAGCCAGTCGTCGCGGGTGACCTTGATATTGCCGATCAGGGGCTCGGCCTCGGGATCATCGCGGTGAAGAATAGGTTTGTTGTTCATTCAACTCTCCGGTGGCGCCCCACCCTCTGCGGTGCGGCGTGCGATAAAGTCCTGCAAGGCACCAAAACGATCATTGTCTATGGCGGGGGCCTTGAAATCGTTCAGGATACCCTGCCAAACCCCCGTTGCACGGTGGTTGGCATCCGTCGATCCACGCTCGGTCCATGTGCCGAAATTGGCGTAGTCATGGACATGCGGTTGATAGAACTCGGTGGTGTAGCGCTCCATCGTCTGCGGGCAGGCAAAGAAATGACCGCCGGGCGCGACCTCGCTTAAAGCGGTGTCAAAGCCGATCTCAGCGGACCCCGCCTGCGCGCCTGCGCAAAGCTCGGCCACCATGTTCAGCACCTCGGCATCACAGACCAGCTTTTCGAAGGATACGGTCAATCCCCCTTCCAGCCAGCCCGCTGAATGAATGATCACAGTCGCGCCGGCCATCAGGCAACCCCAGAGGCCAAACTGGTTTTCATTCGCCGCCTGTACGTCGTTGCTGTTTGACGCCGACCCTGCCGCTGACCGCCAGGGCAAGCCCAGGTGACGCGCCAGTTGGCCTGCGGCAAGTGACGCCTGAAAATGCGAGGGCGTCCCGAATGCAGGCGCGCCGGATTTCATGTCCACGTTGCTGGTGAACGTGCCATAACAGACCGGAGCGCCCGGTCTGGTCAGCTGCGTCAAGGTCAGCGCGGCAAGCGCCTCGGCATGGGACAGGGTGATTGCCCCGGCCACGGTGATCGGCGCCATCGCCCCCATCAGAGTGAACGGTGTGATGATCGACATCTGACCGTGGCGCGCAAAGTCGATCAGCCCTTGCGCCATGGGAATATCCAACGTGCGCGGGCTGTTTGTGTTGATGATCGTGTAACAATGCGCATTGCCCCGGAACTCATCATCCGACAGACCGCGCGCCGTGGACAGCATCTCAAAGCAATCCATGACCTGCGGCGTGCCGCGCGAGAAGAGGAACGGGAACTTGTCGGTCAGTTCCATCTGCGCTTGTGTCGTGAAGTAGTGGCGCAAATGCGTCGGTATATCCTGAGGTTCAACCTGAGGCGAGATCATCTGGAACACATCGAAATGATGGGTGAGCTTTAGAAACTCCAGATAATCCTGACCTGTCGCCGGGCGACGGCCACGCTCAAGATCGGTTGCGTTCGGCGCGCCTGCCCCCGGTTGAAAAACCAGCGAACCCAGTTCCAGAGTGAAATCCCGATGCCGCGAACCGGCGCGACAAGCGATAGATTTGAGGGCCGAGGCAACGGCAGCCTCAACCATCTCGCGCCCGATAAAGACCATCTCACTGTCTTCATCCACGCGCGCGCCACCCTGCTTGAACAGCTTGCGCGCCTCGGGAAGCAGGGTCTTTACACCCAACTCCTCGAGCGTACGCAACGCTGTCTCGTGCATGTCCGCGATCCGGTCAGCCGGGAACACCTCCATCAATGGGAAAGGGTTCCTAAGCTGGCGATAGTTCACGTCGCGGCTGGGCTGCGGGGCAGCCTCGCCCCCTCGCCTTCGGCGTCGTCGGTCCGGAGCGGCCATGATCAGCCCCGCATCGCTTTGCCCTGAGGGTCGTAAGGCGACGGTGCAATTACCCGCGCCGGACATTCCACACCCACCACATGGACAGACAGTTCCGTACCCGGGTCCACCTTGTCACGGTCAATCAAGGCCATCGCCAAGGACTTGCCGATGTGGTGCCCATAACAGCCTGAAGTCACAAAACCCACGCGTTCGCCATTGGCCCAGACCGGCTCATACCCGCTGGCATCGGCGTCCAACGTATCGATTTCCAGTGTTACCTGTACCTGCGCCGGGCCATTGCCATCCCGTTCGGCCAAAGCGGCCTTCTTGCCGATGAATTCCTTGTCCCAGTCGATCCAGCGATCCATGCCGGTCATGCCGGGTGTGTAAGCCTGCGTAAACTCCGCCGACCAGATGCCAAAGCTTTTCTCAAGCCGGGTTGATAGCATCGCATTGAAACCGCACTCGCGGATACCCTCTTCTGCACCAGCTTCCAGCAAAATGCGGCGCAGTTTGATGTGATCGCCATAGCGGCAGTTGATTTCATACCCTTTTTCGCCGGTCACCGACATACGAGCCACGCGGGCACGGACGAGGCCGATATCGAAATCACCGCAGCCCATGAATTTCAGGCCCGAGATATCCTGTTCGGCCAGTTTCTCGACCACCGCCTGCGATTTTGGTCCGACCACGGCGAACCCGCAATACTCCTCTCCCAAGTCACGGACGGTGACCCCTTCCATCATATGATCGTTGAACCATCGCATATGCCACGCGCGCAGGTAATAGCTGCCCATGATCCACCATGTCCCGTCGCCCCAGTTCAACACGGTCAGATCACCTTTGAGCCGCCCGTCCTCGCCCAGCATCGGTGCCAGCTTGGCACGACCCGGGGCGGGTAGTTTCGACGCCATAACGTTATCCAGCCATGCTTCAGCATTTGGGCCGGAAACCTCAAAGCGGGAAAAGCCCGTGATATCCATCAGGCCCACGCCCTCGCGGATGGTTCTGCATTCAGCGGCCACAATGTCGTGCGCGTTCGAACGTTTGAGCGTTGGCGTTTCCTCAAACCCTTTGGGTGCGAAATACAGCGGCACCTCCAGATCCCAGCTGACACCCCATTTGCAACCGGCCTCGGTCATCGCGTCATGCGCCGGGGCCATCTTCAGCGGGCGACCCGCAGGCAGTTGCTCGTTCGGATAGGTCATCACAAAGCGGCGCGAATAGAACTGGCCAGTGGTTTCACGGATATACCGCTTGTTCTGTGCGAAATCACCATAGCGCGCCACATCCATCGGCCAGGCATCAGCTTCGGGCTCACCATGGATCATCCATTCGGCCAGCGTTTTGCCAACACCGCCACCTTGCAGGAAGCCCGCCATCACAGCACAGGCCGTCCAATATCCCCGTTTGCCCGGAACCGGACCAACCAGCGGGTTACCATCCGGTGAGAACGTAAACGCACCATTGACCCATGTCTTGATGCCCACATTCTGGATTGACGGATACCGCTCAAAGCCCAGCGTCAGTTCGTTCTCGATCCGGTCAAGCTGTTCCTGAAACAGTTCCTCGCCATAGTTCCACGGCGCTCCGTCCATCGCCCAGTGTTCATGATCGACCTCGTAGATCCCCACCAGAACACCCTTCTGGTCCTGCCGCATATAAGTGAATCCTTCGAGGTCGACAGTCATCGGCATCTCGAAATCCGCCTGCGCCACTTCGGGCACCGTGTCCGTGATCAGATAGTGATGCTTCAACGGCGAGACTGGCAGCTCCACCCCGGCCATGCGCCCAACCTGCTTGGCCCAGAGTCCGGCCGCGTTGACCACATGTTCACAGGTGATCGTGCCCTTATCGGTCACCACTTGCCAGCCATCTGCCGTCTGGATCAGCTCTTCGACCTTGGTTTCCTCGTAATACTCGGCACCACGTTTCTTGGCCGCCGTCGCATAAGCCTGAACAGTACCTGTTGTATCGATATACCCTTCGCGATCCGCCCACATCGCGCCCAAAACACCATCGGTTGACATGATCGGGCAGCGTCTCTGTGCCTCTTGCGGGGTCAGCAGCTCGCAATCATCAATGCCGATTGACTGGAAGATGCGGTAATTGGCCTGCAACCATTCCCAGCGTTCAGGCGTACCGGCCAAAGTCAGGCCACCGGTCATATGCAGCCCGATATTCTGGCCCGATTCCTTTTCGATCTCACTCAGCAGGTCGATTGTGTAGGCCTGCAACGAGGCCATGTTCGGATCCGCGTTCAGGGCATGGATGCCGCCCGCTGCGTGCCATGACGATCCCGATGCCAGCCGCCGCCTCTCCAGCATGACCACATCGGACCAGCCGAATTTGGCCAGATGATACAGAACCGAGGCACCAACGACGCCCCCTCCAATGACCACTACGCGATATTGGGATTTCATCCCGACCTCCCTGAACAGAATCTGGGAAGACGCTAGTGGCACTGTTCAGTTCTGTCTAGACAATTCTGTACAGTTCGGAATGCGAGAACTCTGCCGAATGCTTTGCAAACCTAAAGCTGGGCGCTTGGGCGGGCTTTCACGCTTTCAAACCAAACCTGCGTGTTCGTATTGCCGTCCGGTATCCGCATCTTAATGACGCGCGCGAAATCGACAAAAACAAAAGTGGATATATCCGCCAGAGTGAATACATCGCCCGCAACATACGCGCTTTGCATCAACCGCGTCTCCAGCAGTTCAAAAAATGACGCAACCCGCTCGCGCCCACGCTGCGCCAGTTCGGGGATCTGCGCATGATTAACCGTGCCGGGAATAGCACGGTCTTTGAACGCCGGATGGCTGTTGCGTAAAGCTTCAGCGATGGGCGCACCGCCCTGCTGCTCGGCAATTGCGTTCCACATCAGGACCAACCCTTTTTCATCAGCGGTCCGGCCCATCAAGGGCGGCTCGGGGAAACGCGCTTCAAGATACGCGGCGATGCCAAGATTTTCGGTCAGGACTGCGCCGTCATCCGTTACCAGAACCGGGATTGTGGCCCGGGGGTTCACTGCACGAAACTCAGTGCTCAACTGCGCGCCCTCAGCAATCGAGATTTCGTGCGTTTCGATGTTCAACCCTTTTTCCGCGATGAACATGCGGGCACGGCGCGGGTTTGGGGCCGTAGAGCAATCGTAGAATATCATGCGGGCCCCTTCTCTCTGGTCAGCGCCGATAGATGAAACAGCGCCCTTCGACGGCACCCTCGGGCAACGGCATTTCCTCCAGCGCCTCGAAATACATCCGGTCACTTGATACCATTAATCCACCCGATGCCAGCAAGGGCTCGATCAACGGGGAAACAAGCCGCGCAAAGATGTCGTTCTTTTCGCGATTATGCCCCCCAAGGTCTGCATGGATCAGACTTGCTGTCGGTCCAAACCTGTCGACCGCCGCTGGCAGCGTCTCGCGCACATCTCCCAAGATCACCCGATCTTCGGGCGGGGTTGAATCGGGGTGCGAAGCCACCGCGCGTTCGAACACAAAGACAGGGCGTCCATCGATATGCTGCACAAGATGATGATAGGTGCGCCCATTGCCCAGGCCCAGTTCAAACACCGGGCCAGCCATGCCTGCCGTTTGCGCAATCGCGTGATCCAGGCAGGCGCGCTGTGACACCATACGATCGATAAACAAGTCCAGACGGCTTTGATTCTTGGACACCGGCAAATATCTCCTTGATACCAATCGAAAGCATAGATGCCCCCGACGCCGCCTTAGATGACAAATTCTCAAGACTTTGTGTAGCGACGAAGCCCAAAGTTTCACATTTTCGCGACATTTCAGCCCAAGAACGGGTTTGACTAGACATGCGGAACCGCGCGACACTGACGAAAAAATCACGGGGAGTTGAAACGACCGATGTCACCAAGCGGCCAAACGGTTGGAAAGCCTGCATGAGCGCGTTGTTGTGCGTCAGAGACCTTAGCATCGGCTTTGGTGCGGGCAGTTCCGTGGTCACGGATGTGAATTTCGATGTCAAACCAGGGGAAACCTTGGCGCTGGTCGGTGAATCGGGATCGGGTAAAACCATCACGTGCCGGGCCGTCTTGCGGATTCTGCCGCGAACGGCCCAGATACGCAGCGGCACGATAACTTTGAATGATTCCAAGGGCACATGTAACCTGACAGCGGTCACCGAGCGGGAAATGCGCGGCATTCGTGGCAATCGCGTTTCGATGATCTTTCAGGAGCCTATGCGATCACTGTCACCTCTGCACAAGATTGGGAATCAGGTCAGTGAAGTCCTGTGGCTGCATCGCGGGCTATCTGAGTCTGAGGCGCGCAAAAAGGTCCTGACGCAGTTCGAGCGCGTGGGCTTTCCAGATCCACAGCGTGCCTATGACTCCTACCCATTCGAACTGTCGGGCGGAATGCGCCAACGCGCCATGATTGCGATGGCCATGGTATCCAAACCCGAACTGCTGATCGCGGACGAGCCCACCACCGCGCTGGATGTGACCACGCAAGCGCAGGTTTTGGGGCTGATCAAGGAATTGCAGCGCGAGACCGGCATGTCGCTTATTCTGGTGACCCATGATCTGGGCGTGGTTGCCAACATGGCAGAACAGGTTGTGGTCATGCACAAGGGCCGCATCATGGAGGCTGGCCCGGCCGCACCAATCCTGACCTCCCCCGCGCATCCATATACCAAACAACTGTTTGATGCGGCACCGGAAATTCCGGATCAGGATGCTGTGGGCATACCGATGCCAGACGACGATCTGATCCTCCAGATGAAGGGCGTCTCAAAGACCTACACGATGCGGTCCAGCAAAGGGTGGCAAGCCGACAAGGAAATCTATGCTTGCAAAGGGGTCGATCTGAATTTGGCACGCGGCAAGACGCTGGCCATAGTCGGTGAAAGCGGATCAGGTAAAACAACAGCCGCGCGGATTGCATTGGGTGCAGAACTGCCCGATCCCGGCGGAGAAGTCCTGTTTCGCACCGCGCCGAATACCGATCCCATCACAGTGCACAACATGACCCGCGCCCAGCGCACCGCGTTTCAGCGCAATGCCCAGATGGTGTTTCAGGATCCCTACAGCTCGCTCAGCCCGCGGATGCGCATTCAGGACGCGATGACCGAGCCGTTGGAAATTCACCGTATCGGAACTACGGCCGAGCAGCGCGACAAAGCCGCCGAGATGTTGCAGCGCGTCGGCCTGACAGCCGACATGCTGAAACGCTATCCACACGCCTTTTCAGGGGGTCAGCGGCAACGACTGTCGGTGGCCCGCGCCATGATGCTCGACCCGCAACTCATCGTGTGTGACGAACCCACCTCGGCGCTGGACGTATCGGTGCAAGAGCAGATTCTGACGCTGTTGGAAAAATTGCAGGAAAGCCTGAACCTGTCCTATCTGTTCATCTCGCACGATCTGGCTGTCGTCGCGCGGATCGCCGACGAAGTTGCCGTGATGCGTCGAGGCCTGATCGTCGAGCAGGCACCACCCGAGACTCTTTTCTACAATCCGCGCCACCCCTACACCAAAGCGCTGATTGCCGCTCAACCCGAACCCGACATCAATCGTCCGATCGACCTGAAAGTGGTTTCCTTGGGCGCCGGCGCGCCGGACAGTTGGGATGAAGCCTTTCGTTTCTCGGACACCGTGATACCCTCATTGGTGGAATTGGAACCGGGCCATAAGGTACGTTGCCATGTTTAAGACCACTCGCCCCCTGATCCTGGCCGCTTCGCTGACGCTCATCGGGATGCTGCCCGCCACGGCAGAGACGATCCCCACACCTCAGGAAAGCGCGTTCTGGAACTCGGAAGTAGAAGCGGGCAATCTGCCGCCCGTTCAAGAGCGCCTACCCAAGGACCCGCTGGTAGTCGATCTGGAAGCAAAGGGCCGCGAGTTCGGCAAACAGGGCGGCACCCTGCGCACCATGATCACGCGGTCCAAAGATATCCGCCAGATGGTTGTCTATGGTTATGCCCGGCTGGTCGGTTTCGACCAGAACTACGAGATTATCCCCGATTTGCTGGCGTCGTTTGAAAACGAAGACGGCCGCAAGTTCACCCTGATACTGCGCGAAGGGCACAAATGGTCCGACGGTTCTCCGTTTACGTCGGAAGATTTCCGCTATTGGTGGGAAGACGTTGCCAACAACAAATTGCTCAGCCCGTCAGGCCCGCCGGATTTTCTGATTGTCGAAGGCAAACCACCAACAGTTACCTTCCCGGATGAAACCACGGTGATTTTCGAATGGGAGGACCCTAACCCGGGTTTTCTACAATCGCTGGCTCAGGCACGACCGCCCTTTATCTATCGCCCAGCAGCTTTCCTGAAACGATATCACGAGAAATATGCCGACCCCGAGGAACTTGCCTTTCTGGTCGACGATGCCCGAGTCAAAAGCTGGGCCGCGCTGCACAACAAGCTCGACAACCTGTACAAGTTCGACAATCACGAATTGCCCACGTTGCAACCCTGGCTGAATGCAAGTTCCGGCAAGAAAATCCGCCACAATTTCGTACGTAACCCCTATTACCACCGCATCGACAGCAAAGGGGTTCAACTTCCCTATATCGATGTGGTCGAGATGGAGATCGTTGCCCCCGGTCTGGTCGCTGCCAAAACCAATGCAGGGGAAAGCGACCTGCAAGGCCGGGGTCTGGATTTCCGCGACGCTTCGATCCTGAAAAAAGGCGAGGCGCAAGGCGGCTACAAGACATTGCTATGGAAAACCGGCGTTGCGTCGCAAATCGCGATTTATCCGAACCTCAATTTCGAGGATGACGTCTGGCGCGACGTGTTGCGTGACGTCCGAGTGCGGCGCGCCCTGTCCCTTGCCATTGACCGCGAGACAATCAACCAGGCTTTGTATTTCAAGCTTGCGCATCCCGGCGCAATGTCGGTTCTGCCTGCTTCGCCCTTCTACGATGAAAAGAATGCCACCGCCTGGGCTCAGTACGATGTCGGCCAGGCCAATGCGTTGTTGGATGAAGTCGGCCTGACCCAACGCGACAAGAACGGTATCCGCCTGCTACCGGACGGGCGCCCAATGGAGCTGGTGATCGAAACCGCTGGCGAGCGGCAAGAGGTTGAAAACGCCCTTCAGATCGTTACTGACACCTGGCGCGAGATCGGGGTCAAGCTGGTCATGCGCCCGTTGGATCGCGATATCCTGCGCAACCGGGTGTTTGCCGGCAACTCAATGGCATCGGTCTGGTATGGATGGGATGACGGTATCCCGCAAGCGCACACGTCACCGGCGTATCTGGCACCAACCGATCAGGTCTTCCTGGCCTGGCCGAAATGGGGCCAGTTTTACCAGACAGGTGGCGAGGCCGGAGAAGCGCCCGACATGCCTGAGGCAAAGCGTCTGATGCAACTGGCTCATGACTGGGAGGTCGCCACAACGGATGACGAACGCAAGGAAGTCTGGACTGAAATGCTGAGAATCCACGCCGACCAGCTTTATGCCATCGGTATCCTGAACGGAGCACCCCAACCCATCGTCGTGTCGAACCGTCTGCGCAACGTGCCGGAACAGGCCATGTGGGCATGGGAGCCCGGTGCGCATTTCGGCGTTCACCGCCCGGACGAGTTCTTTTTCGCCGACTAAGCAGGAGCAGCTAAATGGTCATGCTGCGCTATGCGGTGTATCGCTTTTTTACGATGCTGCTGACATTGTTGGTGGTCTCGGTCCTGATTTTCATAATCATCAACCTGCCGCCCGGTGATTACCTGAGCAACCAGATTGCCGAGCTTCAGGCTTCGGGCCAGTCAGCGGGCGTCGCCAAGGCCGAGTTTCTGCGCGCCGAGTACGCTCTGGATCGCCCTATGTGGGAACAGTACCTGATCTGGATTGGCTTCTGGCCGGGACCGCACGGATTTTCAGGTCTGATCCAAGGCAATTACGGTTGGTCCTTTGAGTTCGACCGGCCTGTATCGGAGATCGTGGGCGACACGCTTTGGTTGACGGTCGTCGTCAACCTGGCCGCGATCCTGTTTGTATATGCCGTCGCTCTTCCCTTAGGTGTTATTGCTGCGGCGCGATCACGGACATGGATTGATTATACCTCGGCCTTTGTGGGTTATCTGGGGCTGGCGACCCCCAACTTTTTGCTGGCCCTGATCCTGTTCTACTACGGGCATCGGTATTTCAACCTGCCTATCGGCGGCCTGATGGACCCGCAATTCGAAGGTCAGCCGCTGAGTTGGGACAAGATAAAATCCATTCTCATCCACCTGATCGTGCCGACTTTTGTTATCGGAACCTCGGGCGCATCGGCGATGATGCAGCGCCTGCGGGCAAATATGCTCGATGAACTGGGGAAGCCCTATGTCGAAACGGCCATTGCCAAGGGCATGGCGCCGTCGCGGATGCTGACTAAATATCCGTTGCGCGTGGCATTCAACCCGTTCGTTGCGGATATCGGTAACCTTCTGCCATCAATGGTGTCTGGATCGGTTCTGGTTTCAGTTGTTCTGGGCTTGCAAACCATCGGGCCGACTTTGCTGACAGCACTGAAAACGCAGGACCAATTCCTGTCCGCGTTTATCCTGATGTTTGTCGCGCTATTGACGCTTATCGGCACGATGATCTCGGATATTCTGCTGGTCATGCTGGATCCCCGCATACGGTATGAGGGGCGCGAAGCATGACCAATACTCCTGACAACCGCTACGTCGATGACGCGCCCTTTGATCCGCAGGCGTCGATACAGCAACTGGAACGCGCCGATCTGGATGCCCCCAACTGGGTGTTGGTCTGGCGCAAGTTCCGCACGCATAAGCTGGGCCTGATCTCAGGCATTTTCCTGCTTATGTGCTACCTGATGCTGCCCTTTGCAGGTTTCATCGCGCCTTATGGCCCGAATGACCGGAACGGAGAGCATCTGTATGCGCCACCGCAATCGGTGAACTGGTTTTACGACGGCGCTTTTATCGGCCCCCATGTTTTTCCAATCGTCGCCGAGGCGGATCTCGAAACCTTCCAATGGAAGTTCGTCCCAGACACTGACGACCCGCGCCCGATCCGGTTCTTTTGTGAAGGGTCCGAATATCGACTTGCAGGTCTTATCAAGACAGACAGGCATCTTTTCTGCGCGCCGGATGGTGCCACCTTGTTCCTTTGGGGGTCCGACAGGCTGGGTCGGGATATCTTCAGCCGCATCCTCTACGGGGCGCAGCTATCGCTGACCGTGGGCCTGATAGGTATCTCGGTATCGTTCTTTCTGGGTATCCTGTTCGGTTCGATGGCGGGTTATTTCGGGGGGCGCATCGATTGGGTCATCAACCGGGTCATCGAAATCCTGCGTTCACTGCCGGAACTGCCGCTGTGGCTGGCACTGTCTGCTGCCGTGCCATCGAACTGGAGCCCGGTTGCCGTATTCTTCATCATTTCGATCATCCTCGGCATCCTCGACTGGCCCGGGCTGGCGCGCTCGGTCCGTGCCAAGTTCCTGTCACTGCGCGAGGAAGAATATGTACGCGCCGCTGAAATGATGGGCGCAAGCTCGGGCCGGGTGATCCGTAAGCACTTGTTGCCGAATTTCATGTCTCATTTGATTGCATCAGCCACCCTGTCGATCCCGGCAATGATCCTTGGGGAAACCGCGCTGAGCTTTCTTGGCCTGGGCCTTCGTGCACCAGCGGTCAGTTGGGGTGTGATGCTGAATGACGCGCAAAACCTCGCATCGATCGAGATCTACCCCTGGACGGCAATCCCGATGCTGCCGATTATCGTGATCGTACTGGCTTTCAACTTTCTGGGTGACGGATTGCGCGACAGCTTGGACCCGTATCAGCAATGAGCCTTCTTGCCACCCTTCCCGCCGCCGACCGATATCGCAGGATCGGCACTGGCGCTCTGCCAAGTGCTTTTGCCGTTTCCGAACTGGCGACGGCCAGCTTTGCAGCCGTTGGGCAGGAAATGGCCCGGCTTTTGCAGGCGCTGAACCTGACCCAGAAAGCCCCCGAGATCGCCGTCGACCATCGGCTGGCATCGTTGTGGTTCGGCTATTCCTTCAAGCCCGACGGCTGGGAAATGCCAAACCTGTGGGATTCGGTCGCGGGGGATTACAGGGCGTCAGATGGCTGGATAAGGCTGCACACCAACCTGCCGCGCCATCGCGCGGCAGCGATGAAGGTTCTTGGCACCCCGCCAGAGCGTGAAGCTGTGACAAAAGCCGTCAGAACCCGGGCCATATCCGATTTGGAAACCGATATTGTGGCCGAAGGCGGTGTGGCCGCTGCCATGCGCAGCCGGACCGAGTGGCTTGAACATCCGCAGGGCCGCGCTGTATCGCGCGACCCGTTGATTGGCTGGCAAGGCCCCCGGTACGTCAAGCTGCGCGAGAGGCCGCAGGCAACCCCTGCAAGACCTCTTGCCGGGTTGCGGGTTCTTGACCTTACACGCGTTCTGGCAGGTCCGGTATCGACCCGCACATTGGCCGGTTTCGGGGCCGAGGTTCTGCGGATCGATCCGCCCGGTTGGGACGAACCCGGTGTGATCCCCGACATTTCACTTGGAAAACACTGCGCCTATCTCGATCTGAAACCGACCAATGGCATGGAACGGCTGCAAGAACTTCTGCCCCAAGCGGATGTGTTCGTACACGGGTACCGGCCCGGCGCTTTGGACGCGCTTGGCCTGACCCGCGCCAAGCGCGATGAACTGGCACCGAACAGGGTCGAGGTGACGCTGAATGCCTATGGCTGGCAAGGCCCCTGGTCGAACCGGCGCGGGTTTGACAGCCTTGTCCAGATGAGCGCGGGAATTGCGCATGCGGGCATGGAGTGGGCTGACGCCGACAAACCGACGCCATTGCCGGTTCAGGCTTTGGACCACGCAACCGGCTACCTGATGGCAGCCGCCGTTCTTTCTGCTCTGACCGAAGCCGCGTCGGGCAATTCCATCATGCATGCGCATCTGTCCCTTGCCCGCACCGCCGAGCTTTTGGCGGTTCTCGGCAAAGACGACGTCGAGGCAGAGACCATTACTCCGACGCCCACGGATTACTCCCCTGCGACAGAAGCTTCGGGCTGGGGACCAGGGCACCGCCTCAGATCAGCCCTCAGTCTCGGTGACACTGTGCTACAATGGGATTTACCAGCGTCGAAACTGGGCACATCCAAACCTGTCTGGCCCTTCACTTCCAACTGACCCAACCGCCGCGCGAAACGCGCGGTCGGACCTCACGCTGTCGGTGGCACCTCATCCGACGCGCAATTCAGAGCGGCGGAAGGCCTTGCTAACGGTCGTCGCCGCCCGGTCCGATATCGTCCAGATAATCCTCGTCAATCGCAGTCTGAACAGCCCCCGCTACAGCTTCACGCTGTTTTGGTGTCAGGTCTTCCGCCTCTTTCCCATCTGCTAATCTTACAGTGACTTCGCGATGTGCAAACTTGATCCCTTCGCGCGCGAACAACTCGCGGATATCCTGATAGACCTTTTTGCGAACCAGCCACTGATCACCCGGTTTCGTCATGAACTTGACCCGGATAATCATCGCCGAATCCTGCATCTCGATCACGCCCTGCGACTTAAGCGGCTGGATGAAATTGTCTCCGATTACGGGATCGGTCAACAACTCCTGTCCCAGTTTCTTGATCAGTTTGCGGACCTTCTCGACATCGGTGTCATAGGTCACGCGCAGCGGCAGCTTCATGATTACCCAATCGCGCGAGTAGTTGGTCAGCACTTTGATCTCGCCAAAGGGAATGGTGTTCAGCGCACCCAGATGGTGGCGCAGTTGCATGGACCTGACCGAGATTTTCTCGACCGTGCCTTTCACATCCCCAATGTCGATATATTCTCCTTTCCGGAACGCATCATCCAACAAGAAGAATGCGCCGGAAAAAATGTCGCGCACCAGCGTTTGTGACCCGAACCCCACGGCCAAACCAACCACACCGGCACCCGCAAACAGCGGGCTGACGTTAATACCCAGTTCCATCAGGACTATCAGAACGATTGTAACCACGACAACGGCCAGAATTGCGCCCCGGAAAAGCGGCAACAACGTTGCCAGACGGCTTTGCCCGCCTTCGCCACCTTCGTCGCCCAGTTCAACCTCGGTGCCATCGTCGGATTCTTCAGCGATTTTGCTGTCGATCCAAATCCGAAAGAAGTGAAACAGGATGTACCCGATGAACAGGACAACCATCACATCCAGCGCACGTTCAACCGGCAGATCCTCGCTCCAGTCCGCGTTCGGGTACCATATCACGACAAGCGCATAAGCCCCGAGCACGAAAGCCAGAATTCCGGCTACCCGGCGGGCCAGGTCTTCATAAGTCAGAAGATGCTGCTTCGGTTGTTCGGGCTCGGGTATATCCGTCGTCACGACGCCTTCTTCCGCTGCGGCGGCTTCCCCGTTAATTTCGCTAATCATGCGCGAGCGGTCAAAATATCGCTCCAGCAGATAGTTCATTGCACCATAGGCCACGACCACGGACATGAAGATCATGTAGCTGCTTGCAATCAGCGGCAGCGGCGTCGGATGCTCCAGCGCCAGATCAACAGCCAGACGGAACCAGCTGAACACGACATAGATGATCAACGCCGGTGCCCAGCCGAAAGACACAAACCGCAAAAGCCATGACACCTGTTCGGATGCCCGCCCACCCCGGATCGCGTTCGAGATTGCACGGGCGTTGAACAGGATCATCAGTATATTGCCCAGCGCGCCCAGCATTGTCAGACCGCCATACACCATGGCGTAGACGTTGTAGTTCAGTCCAAAATCCGCGACCCAGGTAGAAAACAGAACGACCGAAATGTCATAGGTCGCCAGCACGGACGCCCAAATATACAGCCTGCGCGCATTCTTGTCCGAAAAGGGCGGTAATCGATATTGGCTCAGATAAGGTGACAGGACCATGCGCCAGAGGTCCGACACCGTGCGCGACAGGAAAAAGGCCGTAAAGATTGCCGTGATCGTGAACTGGACCGAGATATCCTCGGCCTCGCCAAAGATCAGATACCCGACGATCAAAGCCATGATCATGGCAAAGACCGTGGCTCCAATCCCCATCAGGAACCGGAACAGCAGGAACGGCATCTTTTCCCGATACCCCTGTGGTTCGTCCTTGATCCGCGCCACTACCCACCGGCGCGCGAACCGCTTCCCGTATATCTCGATCGACAGCCACCGCCCAAGTAACAGGAACAGGATATTCCAGCCCAACACCTCGACATAGGTCTGGATTCGGCCATCCGGGCTGGTCTGGCGCAGGATGTATTGTACTTCAAAAATAGAATAGGGCAGCGCCTCGAGCCTGGATTGCATCGACTCGCGGAACTTCGAGAACCGCTCTTGCGCCTTCATCAGTTGCGAACCGTCACCCATTGGGTTGCTCGAATCGCTGTCTGCGCCCTCCGAACCTGCATCCTTTCCGCCTGCCGTTGTCACAACCTGACCGGCACTGTCGATGACAATGACACTTGCGCCCGCATCGCTGGCCGCGCGGATTGCAGCGGCCAGATCACTTTCCTTGTCGGCCTCGGACGAACTGCCCGACCCTGAAGGATATCCGGGAATCAAGGATGACTGCGCCAATGCACCAGTGGAAATGCTCAGGAAAATGGCCCAAAACGCCAAAAAAAATGCGGCCAGAAAGTTATTTCGCATTGGGTCGTGCATCCAGTTTTTGCCGATATTGGTCAGATTACAGAAGCGTTTCAAGCAGTTCAAATACTCGCATCGAACCGTCTCAATATCGTGTTTGGACGTGTTCTTGGCGCACTCTGATGAGCGCAGGTGTTTTCAATCTTTCAATAATTGAATATGACCAAGCAAAGGTTTCTGGTCGGCCTCGATTGTCTTCATCGTTCTCATTGGGCGATCTTGTCTGGCGGTGGTGCGATATGTCGCGAAACAGTCAATACGCTGTTGCCAAATCGCAATGCTTGAAACATTTGCAAGTGCGCAAATCCGCCTTTGGCAAGCGTGGGATTGAAATATACAGTAACGCTTGCGAACGCGCGGATTTCGCTCTGGGATCAAGAAGACGGGCAACACTATGAGCCTTGGCACAACCAATTCTAAACCGGACCGCGCGCCGCGTATCCTGTTTTACAGCCACGACACGTTCGGTCTGGGGCATTTGCGCCGGTCCCGCGCCTTGGCTGCGGCAATCACGCAGGCGGACCCAAGCGCCTCGGCGCTGATCCTGACGGGTTCGCCCGTGGCAGGCCGTTTTACCTTTCCCCGCCGCGTTGACCATGTGCGCCTGCCCGGCGTGACCAAGCGCGCGGACGGATCGTATGCCGCGCGTACAATCGGAATGGGTATCGACGAAGTAACCGAATTGCGCGCGGGATTGATCCAGACTGCGGTTCAGCAATTCGACCCCGACGTGTTGGTCGTCGACAAGGAACCGACAGGGTTCCGGGGTGAGCTGGTGCCGACACTGAAATACCTTGAACGCCATTGCGGAACGAAACTGGTTCTGGGTCTGCGTGATGTGCTGGACGAACCCGAAGTACTGGCTGCCGAGTGGGCGCGCAAAGAAGCCATCGAAGCGACCGAGCGGTTCTATCATGAGATTTGGGTTTATGGATCACAGTCGATCTATGACCCGACGCAAGGCTTGCCGCTAAGCGCGTCAGCGCGATCCCGCATTCACTGGACGGGATATCTGCGCCGAGATCTCGGCCCGGTCGGGGAACCGCCTCAGCAACCCTATATCCTGATCACACCCGGCGGCGGGGGCGATGGCAAGGCGTTGGTCAACCTCGTCTTGTCCGCCTACGAGAAAGACCCAGACCTGTCGCCGCGTGCCGTGCTGGTCTATGGCCCATTCCTGTCGGGTGAATTGAGGAATGAATTCGAAGCACGGGTTGCCGCATTGAATGGTCGTGTAACCGCGGTTGGATTTGAATCGCAGATCGAAACGCTGTTTGCCGGGGCCGAAGGCGTGGTCTGCATGGGCGGCTACAACACGTTTTGCGAGGTCCTGTCCTTTGACAAACGGGCCGTCATCGTTCCACGCACCACACCCCGTCTGGAACAATGGATTCGGGCCTCACGCGCAGAAGAGCTGGGGCTGGTCAAGATGCTGGACGAACAACGCGACAGCCTGACACCCGACGCAATGATCCGTGCCATCCGCAACCTGCCGCACCAATCTGTGCCGTCACAGGCCATCCAAAGCGGTTTACTGGACGGTTTGGACTATGTCACCGACCGCATTGACAGCCTGCTGACATGGGAACAGAAACGAGCCACTGGATGAACTCGGCCTCTCCCAATCTGGCGGTTGTGGTCAAAGGCTGGCCGCGACTGTCCGAAACATTTATCGCGCAGGAACTTGTTGCCTTGCAGGAAGCCGGGCACCGATTTGACATCTGGTCTCTGCGCCATCCGACCGACACCAAACGTCACCCTTTGCACGACCGTTTCGCAGGGCAGGTTCGCTATCTGCCGGAATACCTGCATGAAGAGCCACAGAGAGTGTGGGCGGCCCGCGCTGCCGCCCAAGACCTGCCCGGCTATGCCGAAGCCTACAAGATCTGGCGGCACGACCTGCGCCGCGATCCCACGCCGAACCGCATCCGCCGCTTCGGGCAAGCATGTGTTCTGGCCGCCGAGTTACCCGCCCAGACGCAGGGGCTCTATGCCCATTTCATGCACACCCCCTCGTCCGTCGCCCGATATGCGGCCATCATGCGCGGTCTGCCATGGAGCTTTTCTGCCCATGCCAAGGATATCTGGACCTCGCCGGTCTGGGAAAAGCGTGAAAAGTTGCAGGCCTCAACGTACGGAGCTGCTTTCAGTGCCACCTGCACGGCAATCGGCGCGGAACATCTGCGCGGTCTCGCTGATGACCCCAACCGGGTGGACCTTATCTATCACGGTCTGGACCTGTCGCGCTTCCCCGAACCGCCAAAGCGCGGGACACGTGCCGCTGGTGACCCGTTTCACATGATTTCCGTTGGACGACTGGTCGAAAAGAAGGGCTTTGACCGCCTTATTGCGGCCTTCACGCTGCTGCCGGAGAACCTGAACTGGCATTGGTCCCACATTGGCGGCGGGGGCCTTGGTGACACCCTGCGCGCGCAGGCGCGCGCTGCTGGTATCGCGGACCGCATCACCTGGAGGGGAGCGTGCGATCAGCCCGAGGTGATCGATGCCATGCGCAGGGCCGACCTGTTTGTCTTGCCCAGCCGGATTGCTGCGGACGGGGACCGGGACGGATTGCCGAACGTGTTGATGGAGGCCGCATCCCAGCTGTTGCCGATCCTGTCGACACCGGTTTCGGCCATCCCGGAATTCATCCAATCCGGAACGCATGGCGTGTTGTCTGATGACGACCCGGCTGCATTGGCTTCAGCCATTTCAGCTTTGGCCGCTGATCCGGAAACGGCTGCAACTATGGCGCGTGCAGCCTATGACCGCCTGATTGCAGATTTTCGAATGGACCCTGGTATTGCACGGCTGTCGGCCCGGCTGAAAACCCTGAGCATGGAAGACGCGTAATGGCGCGGGTTGCGTTTTATGCGCCAATGAAATCTCCCGGCAGCCAGAAACCCTCGGGCGATCGCGAAATGGCGCGAAACCTGATGCTGGCCTTGGCGGCGCAGGGGAATAAGGTCGAACTGGCTTCGGACCTGCGCGTCTACGACAAGAACGGGGACCGGGACCTACAGAGAACCCTTGTTCGCGCGGCTGAGATTGAAGCACAGCGGCTGAGCGCCGAGTTGCCCTTTGATACAGATCTGTGGGTGACTTATCACAATTACTACAAAGCACCCGACCTGCTGGGCCCTAAGATCTGCCAGGCGCGCGGCATTCCGTATGTGCAATTGGAAAGCACGCGCGCATCAAGCAGGCTGAACGGACCGTGGGCCGATTTCGCCCAAGCGGCGCATCAGGCTTGCGATGCAGCGGATATCATTTTCTACCACACTGCCAATGACCTGATTACGTTGGAACGGGACCGTTTTGGCAAGCAGGCACTGGTTGAATTGCCGCCATTTCTGCCTGAAACCGTGTTGCCTGTGGCTACGACCGGGGACGGCCCGATGCTTACTGTCGGAATGATGCGGCATGGGGACAAGCTGGCGTCCTACCGGATTTTGGCCGAGGCCCTTTCGTACCTGACATGTGACTGGAACCTGAACATCGCGGGGGACGGTCCGGCGCGGCCGGATGTTGAAGCGTTGATGGTACCGTTCGGAAGCCGGGTGCACTTTCTGGGCCAGCTCGACCGGGCGGACTTGCAGAAAATCTACCAACGCGCATCCCTGCTTGTCTGGCCGGGCGTAAACGAAGCCTATGGGATGGTCTATCTCGAGGCGCAGGCGACAGGCCTGCCCGTGGTCGCACAGGATCGCCCCGGCGTTCGGGATGTGCTGGCACCGGCGGTTTACCCATCGGTTGATGCTGGGGCCAAAGGGCTTGCCGATCACATGCAAAACCTGCTCGAGGACACCGCGCAGCGCCACGCGCTTGGGGCGAATACGCGCAGCTATGTGGACCGGCGTCACCTTATGCCTCAGGCGACCGAGCGGTTGTGGGCGCATCTTCGGCCCTTGTTGAAGGATGTATCATGACCCGTCTTGCACTGCTTCGCCACGGGCATACCCACTGGAACCGCGCAGGGCGCATTCAGGGGCGCAGTGATATTCCGCTGGATGAGGACGCGCGGTCTGAACTGGCCGGGTGTCGCTTGCCTGACCCATGGGCCGCCGCTGATATCTGGTCCAGCCCCTTGCTGCGCGCCAGTGAAACAGCGCGGATCGTGTCTGGGCGCACCCCGAAAACCTCGGACGCGCTGATTGAAATGAATTGGGGCGACTGGGAAGGACTTCGAGGCATTGACCTGATCGCCGATGAAACCAGCGGGTATCGCCATATCGAAGACTGGAGCTGGGATTTTCGCCCGCCTCACGGTGAAAGCCCTGCCGAGGTCTGGACGAGGTTGCGCCCCTGGATGTCCGGGTTGCGGCAGGACACGGTCGCGGTCTGCCACATTGGCATCATGCGGGTCATTCTCGCCCAGGCGTGGGGATGGGATTTTGATGGCCCCGCCCCCTTCAAGATCAAGCGCAATCGGCTGTATATCGTTGATATGAACACGATGACCGCAGACCCGGACCCCGTTCGCCTGATCAAACATGGGCCGCTGCCATGAAGGTAATGATCGTTGTCACGCACCTTTTGGGAACAGGACATCTGAGCCGGGCCCTGACGTTGGGCCGGGCGTTTCGGGATGACGGTCACGAGGTCATGGTCGTTTCGGGCGGAATGCCTGCGACTCAACTGGACAGCAGCGGGCTGACCCTGTTCGGTTTGCCGCCGCTCAGATCAGATGGAACCAATTTCACCCGGCTTCTGACTGAAAGCGGTGTCGAGGCTGACGCGGATTATCGGCGCGCACGTGTGACAGCCATGGTGCAGGCGGTAAACAGCTTTCAGCCGCAAATCCTGATAACCGAGCTTTACCCCTTTGGTCGCCGGTCTCTGGCAGCGGAATTCGACGCGGCCCTGAATGCGGCACGGGCCCTGCCTCAGCCTCCGATCATCCTGGGATCGATCCGCGATATTCTGGCCCCACCTTCCAAACCTGCCAAGGCCCAGCGTACAGAAGATATCGTCACCCGCTTTTATGACGGCATTCTTGTTCACTCGACCGAAAGTGTCACACCGCTTTCGGTCAGTTGGCCGGTGTCGGACCGATTGGCTGAACGGTTGCATTATACCGGCTTTGTGGCACCGGAGCTGCCTCAACCGCATCCGCAGTCGGTTGGACAGGGCGAAATCCTTGTCAGTGCAGGCGGTGGTTCTGTGGGCCAACCGATCTTTCGCGCGGCCATCGAGGCCGCCCGCCAGATGCCCAACAGGCGTTGGCGCCTGCTGGTCGGTGGGACGGATGCCAAGGCGAGAATAGCCGAGCTGTCCCAACTGGCCGAAGGAACCTCGGCAATTCTGGAACCCGTGCGCCCGGATTTTCGCCAGATGCTGCCCCATGCGGCTGCATCGGTCAGCATGTGCGGCTACAACACCGCCATGGATATTCTGCAATGCGGAACACCCGCTGTTTTTGTCCCGTTCGATGATGGCAAGGAGGTTGAACAGGGGCTGCGTGGGCAAAGCCTGTCGAGTTTGCAAGCCATCGAGGTGCTTCTCAGCCGAACCCTGAGCGGGCAAGCATTGGCGCAGGCCGTAGAGCGTGTCATTTCAGATGGACCCCGCGCACAGCAGGATTTTGGATTTGATGGCGCGGCCCAAACCGTAGAGATCGCCAAACAGCTGCTGGAACGGCGTACATGAACCCGGACTGGTACCCACTTGAGGTCGAACTGACCCATTGGCATGCAGCGGGCCTTTCGTTGCCGCTGTGGTGGCGAGACGATGACGCGATCGACCTGACACCACAGTTGGACCGGCTGTCCGATCTGGCCACGCAGTTGGGCCTGCCGGTACATCTGGCCGTCATTCCACACGCGGCAACCCCTGCGCTGGCTAACTATGTTGCGCGCGGCGAAACTCTCATCCCTGTGGTTCACGGGTGGTCCCACAAGAACCATGCGCCCGCCAGTGAGAAGAAAGCCGAGTTTCGCCTCAACCGTCCGTTGGACGAGGTTGTTGCCGATGCCGCGGCAGGACTGTCACGCCTTGACGCCTTGTTCGGCAACACCCTGCGGCCGATGTTTGTCCCTCCGTGGAACCGCATTGCACCAGAAGTCATCGAACACCTTCCGTCACTGGGATACCGCATTCTTTCCACGGCAACGCCCCGCAGAACGAAAATGGCGGCTGCGGGGCTTGAGCAGGTCAACACACATCTTGACCCGATTGACTGGCGGGGTTCACGCGGTCTGATCTCTCCGGATCGCCTGATCGCGCAGACAGTCAACCTCCTGCGGGACAGGCGCGAAGGCCGCGCAGACAACGCCGAGCCTTTTGGAGTATTGACCCATCACCTGGTCCATGATCAGGACATCTGGGCCTTTACCGAGGCGTTGCTGAAACATCTGCTGGACGGTCCTGCCACACCCTGGGTCGCACCAAAGAACAAATGAGGACATCGTCATGAGCCGACTGGATTCCATGCTGCGCCGATTGACGGCTCAGCGCGACGGGCTGAACTGGGCAGCCGAACAGATCAGTGACCAAACTGGCGACGTGCTGGATATGGGGCTAGGCAATGGTCGCACCTATGACCACCTGCGAGAGATCCTGCCGAACCGCCGGATCTGGGTGATGGATCGTGTGCTGCAATGCCATCCTGACAGCACGCCACCGGCCGAAGATTTCCTGCAAGGCGAAGCTGAACCCATGCTGCGGAGGCTGATGGCCGAGGGGCACAGGATTGCATTGGCTCATTATGATTTCGGACGCGGCATCAAACACGAAGATGTGGCCGAAGCCGCACGCCTCAGCCCGTTGATCGCGCAAGTCATGCAGCCCGGTGGGTTGTTGATTTCCGGCCAGCCCCTTGTCGGCTTCAACCAGATCAAAGGGCCCGAGACGATCGCGCCGGACCGTTACCTGTTCTATACGGCCTGATCACGCCACACGGCGACCGCGCGCCCAAACCGAGTTGAGGGCTGGCACACCCGCGCGCATCCGGAAACGGATAACATCGGCGCGGGCACTGGCGCGCAACTCGCCACGGTCCTCCAGCCCGGCGGCCTGCGCCGGGGCCAATGTGACGGTCTTCATCCCACGCGCCATATCGCCCCACATTTCACCCAGCATGACCGCAGACAATAACAAGGCGGACGGCACGTAATCCGAGGACATTACGTCCAGATGCCCAAGCTCGGCCAATTCTCGGGCTGCAACATTCCCGGAATGAGAGCCTCCGCGAACAACGTTTGGCGCACCCATCATGACCTTGATGCCGCGATCATGGCACGCTCGTGCGGCCTCAACCGTTGTGGGGAACTCAGCCAGCCGAATGCCGTGACCTGCCGAGACCTTCACCTGATCTTCGGTCGTATCGTCATGACTGGCAAGAACGGCTCCAAATCGGCGCGCGGCTTTGACGGTTTCGACCTCGTGCACATCACCGTTGCGATCCCGAAGGCCTTTCAGCTGGGCTACATGCTGAAAGAACGTATCATCGTCCATGGCATATTTGCCCTTCAGATAGGATTGCAACTTGCCCATGTCGCGAAACTGACGCTGGCCGGGGGTGTGATCCATGATGGACACAAGACCAACCCTGTCCTCGGGTCCAAACTCGTCCAGTTCCTCGATCAGTGTCTCAGAACAGACCTCTGCCCGCAAATGCAGGAAATGGCTGATCTTAAGCGCATCCTGCTCGCGCAGATCCCACAACTCCCGCGACAGGCCGCGGGCATATTTTCCGTACCGTCCGGCGCCGGAAGGGATCGAACCAACCCGCATCGCATCGAACACACTTGTGATCCCCACGCTGGCCAGTTCCGCGTCGTGGGCCAAAATGGCGGCAGCATGGGGCCAATGCACGTTGGGGCGCGGCTGAATATGGCGTTCAAGATTATCCGTGTGCAACTCGACAAGACCGGGGCTGACATAGTCGCCTTCGCAATCTATCGCACCAGCGGGAACTGCACGCCCGGTGTCGATTTCGATGATAGTGTCACCCGCTATTCGAACACAACCGGTCACGGTTTCAGTCGGCAACACAAGCGTGGCATTGGCAAGGATCAAGTCTTCTGTCATCTGAACTTTACGCAATCTGAGGTATTGGAAGGCCACTTGATAGGAGGCCAATGTGACATTCACGCGATACGCGATCTATTTTGCACCACCCGCCGGGGTGGCCTGGACGGAATTTGCAACCAGCTGGCTGGGCTGGGACATGGCAAAGGGAACGCAGGTCGCGCATCCGATCATGGGTGGCCTCGACATTGCGACCATCACTGAGGTGCCGCGCAAATACGGGCTGCACGCGACCCTGAAACCGCCGTTCCGGTTGCGCGATGGCCTGACCTTTGACCCATTGCATCAGGCGTGCATTGCGCTGGCTGCAACCCGGCAGCCCATCACACTCGCCGGTCTGGAAATTGCCCGTCTTGGACGTTTTCTGGCCCTGTGCCCGCTGGGTGAAACGCAGGCGCTGAATGCGCTGGCCGCGGTCTGTGTTCGCGATCTCGACCGGTTTCGCGCACCTGCCACTCAGGCCGAACTGACGCGCCGCCGCGCCGCGGGACTGACCCCCGAGCAGGACGCTAATCTGACCCAATGGGGCTATCCCTACGTGCTGGACGCGTTTCGATTTCACATCACGCTCAGCGGTAAACTGGACAAACCAACCCTCAGGGCAACCCAAGAAGCACTGCATACCCATCTCAGCCCTTTGCTGCCGCAACCCTTCCAGATCACTGATCTTGCTCTGATGGGCGAAGCGGAAGATGGGCGGTTTCACCTGATCCATCGCTACGCGCTTTCCGGTTGAAGGCGGCGCAGGATTTCGGCGACCGTGTCTTCCAGCGCGCCGGAATTGTCGACTTCGATGACCCGGTTCAGACCATCCGGCAACTCCGCGTTGGCGCGACACAACCGCCGCACCTGCTCGTCTGTGCTTTCCCGTCCCCGAGTGGACAGACGCCGCGCCAAAACCCCGGCATCTGCTGTCAGAGAGATCACGATCAGATCTCCAAACACCTTCTGCGCCTGCAAAAGAACGCTGCGGGAAAGATTGACCAGAACCGCACTCGCCCCCTGACGCTGTCGCAAAATCGCGGCTGGGATACCATAGAACAGTCCATGCGCAGGCCAGCTCAGCGCAAAAGCGCCTGCCTGTTCCATCTGCTGGAACTCTGCAACCGAAACCCGGTCAAAATCCTCGCCTTGTTCGCCTGCGGGGCGGGTGATCACCCTCCGCACGCGCCGGACGCCAGGCGCCTGTGCCTCCAACGCTTCCATGACACTGTCCTTGCCAACTCCCGAAGGGCCAACAATCGCTATGACAGGGGCAAGTGTCATGCCGCCAGTTCCGGTGTGAAGTCAGCGACATTGACTTCGCGATCACAGACACGCTCACGTGCATCAAGGTCGTGGAATATTCCGACAATCGCCGCACCACGCCCTTTTGCCTCTTCAATCAGCGACAACACGGTTTCGCGGTTCTGCACATCCAGACTTGCCGTGGGTTCGTCCAGCAACATCGCCGGGTAGTCATGCGCAAAGCCATGCGCAATGTTCACCCGCTGCTGTTCGCCGCCCGAAAAGGTTGTGGGGCTCAGGGTCCACAAGCGCTCAGGAATGTTCAGCCGCTTCAGTAACCCGGCGGATTTCTCCAGCGCCTCTGTCCTGTCGCAACCCACGGCCAGCAAAGGCTCTGCCACAACGTCCAGTGTCGGCACCCGCGGCACGACCCGCAGGAATTGACTGACATAGCCCAGCGTTTTCCGGCGGAGGGTCAAGATCTGGCGCGGCTCGGCTTTTGCCACGTCCAGACCTCCAACCAGCACCTGACCAGAGGCCGCCAGGTAGTTGCCATAAATCACGCGCATCAGCGTGGACTTGCCCGCACCAGACGCCCCGGTCAAAGCAACGCACTCACCCGGTTCAACCTTCAGCGACGCGCCTTCCATCACCGGGATAACGGCACCGCCCTGATTGTGCAGAGTAAAGCTTTTGCTCACATTGATCAGTTCAATCATTGCTTCACCTTTTCCCAAATACTCAAACCTGCAGAACGCTGGACACTAGCAGTTGCGTGTAGGCGTGTTGGGGATCATCCAGCACCTGATCGGTCAGCCCGGCCTCAACCACATGACCATCCTTCATCACCATCAACCGGTCGGCCAACAGACGCACCACAGCAAGATCATGGGTCACGATGATCGCGCTCAGCCCCATTTCACGCACCAAGCCGCGCAAGAGGTCCAGTAATCGCGCCTGAACCGAGACATCCAGCCCCCCGGTCGGTTCGTCCATGAACACCAGTCGCGGGCCAGTCACCAGATTACGGGCGATCTGCAAACGTTGCTGCATCCCGCCCGAAAACGCGGTGGGCCGGTCATCAACGCGGGCCGCCTCGATCTCGACCCGGCCCAGCCAGTCAATGGCCTTGTCTCGGATGTCACCATAGTGGCGCTCGCCCACGGCCATAAGCCGTTCACCAATATTGCCTCCGGCACTAACTGACATCCGCAGCCCGTCACGTGCATGCTGATGCACAAAGGCCCAGTCGGTACGGCTCAGCATCCGGCGTTCGGGCTCAGACATGGTTACCGTGTCCACCGGCCCGTTCGCGCGCGTGTCAAAGATCACCTGCCCTGCATCGGGCACCAGATGACCGGCCAGACAATTCAGCAGGGTCGACTTGCCCGACCCGCTTTCGCCCACGATCCCCATCACCTCACCGGGGTAGAGATCAAAAGTCACATCCGCGCATCCCATCCGCGCACCATAGAGCTTTTCGATGCCCTTGACTTGCAACAGGGGGGTCATGCCGCGTTCTCCTCGGCCAGTCGGCCCATATGGCCCGCTTCGCGGCGCGACCGGCAATAATCGGTATCCGAACAGACAAACATTCGGTTGCCCGCATCATCCATGATGACTTCATCCAGATAGCTATCCTCGGCTCCGCACACGTCACAGGGATGATCGGCCTTGGTGGCTTCGAACGGGTAATCCTCGAAATCGAGGCTCACGACCCTGGTATGTGGCGGTACCGCGTAAATGCGCTGCTCGCGCCCGGCACCGAACAGCTGGATCGCATCCATTTCAAGCTTCGGGTTGTCGAATTTGGGGATCGGGGACGGGTCCATCACATACCGGCCAGACACTTTCACCGGATAGGCGTAAGCGGTCGAGATTGCCCCGTGCTGGCTGATATCCTCATACAGTTTAACATGCATCAGCCCATATTCTTCAAGGCTGTGCATCTTGCGTGTCTCGGTCTCGCGCGGTTCGAGGAAACGCAGAGGTTCCGGGATCGGCACCTGATAAACGATGATCTGATCTTCGCGCAGCTTCGCCTCGGGGATGCGGTGGCGGGTCTGGATCACCGTCGCCTTCTCGGTTTCCTCGGTCGTCTCTACACCTGCGGTCTTTTCAAAGAACTTGCGGATCGACACTGCGTTGGTCGTGTCATCCGCACCCTGATCGATGACCTTGAGCATATCCTCAGGCGTCAGCGTCGCGGCCGAGACCTGCACTCCTCCGGTGCCCCAGCCATAAGGCATCGGCATTTCACGGCTGGCAAAGGGCACCTGATACCCTGGAATAGCCAGGCCCTTCAGGATGGCCCTGCGGATCATCCGTTTGGTTTGTTCGTCCAGATATGCAAAGTTGTACGCGCTCATAGCAATCCCCGCGCAGTTAAGGCTACTTCAAAGGCCTGAGGGCTGGTAAAATGTATGGCGTCCATGCCAACGGCGCGGGCTCCATCCACGTTTCTTGGGCTATCATCGACAAAGATACAGTTCTGAGGGGAAAGATCGGCCCGGTCGCACATCCGACGGAAAATCTCGGGCTGCGGTTTCAAAAGCTTTTCCTGACCTGACACTACGGTCACGCCAAAGACCTCGCCCAGCTCAGGATGCACACCAACACCAACGGGCCATGTTTCCGCTGACCAGTTGGTGATTGCATGAACCGGGGTGCCCTGTTCTTTCAAACGATGGAGTAATCGCCAAGTTCCCTCGATCTTGTGTGGGACGGTCATGGCATAGCGCTCAACATAAGAACTCAGGCGTCGCTGGTCGTCAGCATCTTCCAGTTCAGCAGCCAGATCAGCGAAATCCTCACCGCCATCGGCCCGCAGATTACGTTCGGGGAAATCGATACGAGTGAGAAACTCTGCCACCGCCTCGCGGCTACCCATCTCATCCAGCCATGCCAAATGCGGATCCCACTGGATCAAAACGTTGCCGATATCAAAAACGACAGCCTTCATTCCGCAGCCTCCTTTGACGTGATCCGCGCGTCAGCCTCGCGGCGCAGTTTGCGGACCAGTTCAAGCTCGGACTGGAAATCCACGTAATGCGGCAGCTTGATGTGTTCGAGAAAACCGGTCGCCTGAATGTTGTCCGCGTGGCTCAGAACAAATTCTTCATCCTGCGCAGGCGCGCCCAGATTGTCTTCGCCCAGTTCCTTCCACCGCAGCGCGCGATCAACCAAGGCCATCGCGATGGCTTTTCGTTCGGATTGACCAAAGACCAGACCATAACCGCGCGTGAACTGAGGCGGCTCGGTTTTTGAACCCTTGAACTGGTTCACCGTCTCACACTCGGTCAGTTCGACCTCGCCGATATCTATGGCAAACCCCAACTCGGGGATGTCCATTTCAACAGCAACCTTGCCGATCCGCAATTCACCCACAAACGCGTGGTTGCGTGCGTAACCGCGCTGGGTGGAATAGGCCATGCCCAGCACGAAACCCTCATCCCCGCGTGTCAGCGATTGCAGGCGCAACGGGCGATTGGCGGGGAATTCCATCGGTTCGCGCGTCAGGTCGCCGGGGTTGTCATCACTTGTCGGCTCGTCCTGAATGAGGCCCTCGTCTTTCAGGAATTCAGTGATATGCGGCGTCGGTTCCTGCCGCGCTGAACCTTCCGGAACTTTCGGGACATCACCATCCGCGGCCAGTTTGAAATCCAGCAAACGATGGGTATAGTCGAACGTCGGCCCCAGAACCTGCCCACCGGGTGCATCTTTGAACGTGGCCGAAATCCGACGGTCGCAGGCCATCTCACCTGTTTCGACCGGATTGGAATGGCCAAAACGCGGCAGCGTGGTGCGATAGGCGCGGATCAGAAAGATCGCCTCAATCAGATCGCCCCGCGCCTGCTTTATCGCCAGCGCAGCCAGGTCGGGGTCATAAAGCGAGCCTTCCGCCATGACCCGGTTCACTGCAAGGCTTAGCTGTTCGCGGATCTGTGCAAGGCTCAGTTCTGCCACATCGGTCGCGCCCCGGCGTTCTTCGGCCAGCCAGGCGTGGGCGTTCTCGATGGCTTTTTCACCCCCTTTGACAGCAACATACATCGCTTACGCCTCCGACGTGATCTGCGTGCTGCGTGGCAGGGCCGCAACCCTGTTGCCGCAGGTAAAAAAGAAATCGCACCCCAGAGGGTAGAGCATCGCGTTCCCCTGAAGCGCCGGAATATCCGGCAGAGACAGGCGCGCGGTCTTTTTGATGCCGGGGCCGCTCAGAACGGCACCGCTCTGCTCTAGCCGGTCGCATTCCACAATCAGGGTCGCAGAACGATCCGGGTATTCCGGCGTTCCGATGCGATAGGCGTTAAGCGACCCCAATGCGTCCCATGTGCCAACGGCAAAATCGGCCTGTGCTGCGGATACGAGCGGGGCGCCCGTGTGGAAAGTCAGCCAATTGCGGACTGCTTCGGTATCGGTGCCTCCGGCCAGATGAACCCTGGTCTCGGGGTCGCACAGCGTCAGCAGCAGTGTACCGGCCGCCACGGACAGGGGCGCAGGGGGTTCGCTGCCCGACAGGACACGTATGTCGCCCGGACGCGCCATAACGGTCATCGCAGCGCGGAACGCATGTGCAGCATCGACAGGTGCGTTTTCAAAGCCCCCGGAAAACTGTGTTTGCGCGGCCATCAATCTTCCCCCCGAACAAGCGTGAAAAACTCAACCTTGGTGGCCGCTGCCTTGGCCGCGCGAGTGCTTTTGACCGCCTGCATTTGCTGCTGAAGCGGGTCGAGCAGCCGCGCCTGCACCTCATCTACCGCCCCGGTCTGCATCATCGCATCAATCAATGCTGCGGCTTCAGCCTTGGATTTCGATCTGCCCTGAACGTAACCGTGACCAACCGTTCCATCCTGCAACACCACAGAACAGCGCGTGACCGTCATTTCGCCCAGGTTGAACGGCGCTCCGGTGCCACCGGTGCGACCACGCACCATCACGCTCCCGATCTCGGGGCGGCGCAGCCAGTCAAAGCTCGGGCGGGTCTCAATCCCGTCCCACAAGGTCATCAGGGTGTCGTCAGGTGCACGGGCCAGCAAACCCATCCAATCCCTGCGCGCCCCGATCGCGAATTCTGTCTGATCTGTCATCAAAGCCTCTTGGCCGGGTTGTCTATTTGAACTATACAACTAGACAAATATTAACCCGCGCGTGCGCAACACGCAATCTCCAACTGTGTGAAGATTTGGTGACATGAGCAAAACGCCGATCTGGAAAAGCATTGCCCTGCGCCTGACCTCGGACATTGCCGAAGGGCGGTATCAAACCAGTGACCGCCTGCCGACCGAAGCGCAGCTGGCCGCCAAATACGGTGTCAACCGCCACACAGTGCGGCGCGCGTTGGCTGACATGTCGGAACAAGGTCTGGTTCATGCCCGGCGCGGTGCGGGCGTTTTTGTGGCGGCGCGGCCAACCGACTATCCGATTGGCAAAAGGGTTCGATATCACAAGAACGTCTCGGCCAGCGGCAAGATACCGGGAAAGAAAATCCTGGCCCTGACCACACGTGCGGCAGATGAAGCCGAGGCCGAAGCACTGGGTCTGAGCAAAGGGGACCCGGTGCATGTCTATGACGGGTTATCGCTGGCGGATGGGCAGCCCATAGCCGTTTTTCAAAGTGTCTTCCCGGCAGAACGCTTTCCAAACCTGTTACAGGCGCTGACCGAGACCCAGTCAGTAACAAAAGCCCTGCAACGTTGCGGCATCGCGGATTACACCCGCATCTCGACCCGATTGACCGCGCGCGGTGCGACAGCAACGCAAGCCCTTCACCTGCAACTGTCCGAAGGTGCCCCGGTGCTGTTTTCGATCGGTGTCAACGTGGACCCGGACGGCCGACCCGTCGAATATGGTCGAACCGTCTTTGCTGGTGAGCGTGTCACGCTAACGCTGAACGAAGAGTAAACCACAACCGATACCGCCCGACGTCGACCTCCTGCCGGAGGTCTCGTCCCGTTGGGCATGGCGCGAATTTCGGATAAGCGACCTTTGGGCCAGCGTCATCCCGGCAATCGGATGAACGTTGGTGCAAAGGCCCTGTAACGCTTTTTCAAACGGTTGCGCGGCACTGAACCGTGCTGTTTTCTTGCCACTCCAAACCCGGTTCAGGGCAACCGGAACGGTTTGGGGTCGGGCGTGCGCGGTCCGCGCTTTTTACCCGCCTCACCCTGGATCAGACGTCGGCGCAGCCAGCCCGAAAACCAATCCATCAACATCACCATCAGAATGATCAGGATGATGTAATAGGCGACCTCTTCCCAGTCTTTCTGCGTGATGATTGCCTGCGTCAGCAGCAAACCAATACCGCCCCCCGTGATTGCTCCGATCACCGTCGCACTGCGGGTGTTGGATTCGAGGAAATACAAAAGCTGGCTCAGCAAAACAGGCGTGACCTGAGGGATAACGCCGAACCGATACCGTTGCGGGGCGTTCGCACCGGTGGACTGCACACCTTCGATCTGCTTCTGATCCACATTTTCCAGTGCTTCCGAGAAGATTTTGCCGAATGTACCGGTGTCCGTCACCAAAATGGCAAGCGCACCGGTCAACGGGCCGGGACCAAAGGCGCGGGCCAGAACCACAGTCCAGATCAACGCATCCACGCCGCGCACAAAGTCGAATACACGCCGTGTCGCAAAGCGGATGGATCTCATCCGGTTGAAATTGCGCGTCGCAAGAAAGGCCAGTGGCAGGGCCACAATCGCCGCGCCAAACGTGCCCAGAAATGCCATCAGCATCGTCTCGAAGATGGCCCAGGCCACATCCTGATGGCGCCACATCTTGTTAGTCCAGAAATCATTAAAGATCGCACCCGCCTCGCCCGATACCGCGCGTCCGGCCAGTTCCGGGAAGGACTTGCCGAAATAAGGACTGTCCAGCGTGAACCAGAACAGTTCCCACCCCGTGAAATAGCGGAACACCTCGGACCGGTTGCGGGTGACAGTCAATCGACCTGCGTCCGTGGTCACAGACAGCCGGTTTTTAGAGACGTTGATCCACTCCGGAATCTCGCCCTCCGGCAACTCGGCCTGTACACCGGCCGAACGCGTGGGTGTTGCGCGAATGGTGCCATAGCCGGGAATGTCATATTCCACCGTCTGCGCACCGAAACGCACCACATGGCCCTTTTCAAGGTCGATCACGGTCGTCTCGCCCAGTGCCACCCACTCCGGCGCCTGACCCTCAGGGTAAGCGCCCTTGCGCTCACCCTCGATGGCGACAGACACTTCACCGGTGCGATTATCCCGCGCGACATGCGTTTTGTAGCTGTAGCTGTCTGCCACCAGCGTCTTGCCATTTGCCCAGTTTGCGCGCCCCACAAGGCCCGACACGTCAAAAGCAAAGAAGACATAGACCAGATAGACGAAAACCAGAGCAGGCAACCCGAAATTCATCAACCTTTTGCGGTTGAACAAGCGATCTGCGTCGGCTTTGAGGTCATCAACAGTCAAATTGGTTGCGAAAGTGCTCATGCCAAAGCTCCTTTTTCCGAGCCGTGGGTCAGACGGTCGCGAAGGTAGCCAGACAGCTGGTCGACGACCACGATTGTAACGAACAGAAGAATGAAGATGGCCGAGGCTTCGTCATAACGCCCCTGCCCCCAGGACATGGCATTGCGCAGCTCGTAACCCAGACCGCCCGCCCCGACAAATCCAAGAATGGCCGAGGCACGGATATTGATCTCGAACCGCAGCAACGCGTAGCTGACATAGTTCGGCCCGACCTGCGGGATCACCCCCAGATACATCCGCTGTGACCAGTTGGCACCGACGGAATGCAGCCCTTCCACCGGTTTCAGCGAGGCATTCTCGTTCACTTCGGAAAACAGTTTGCCCAATGCGCCAGCTGTGTGAATCGCAATAGCGATCATCGCGGGAACCGGGCCACCGCCCAGAATGAAGATCAGAACCAACGCAATTACGATCTCGGGAATGGCGCGGCAGATGTCTGATATTCGGCGAAACAGCGGGATAAATGACGGCCATAGCGCCATGCCGCGTGTCGACATCAGGGCCAAAAACGTTCCAACAATTGTTCCGACAAGCGTCGCCGCCGCCGCGATGTTGATTGTCTCGATCAGAGCCGGGAAGAACCAGACCAGATTGGCTGGCATTTCGGCAATCTTTTCCCCCGCCTCGGACAGAACCTCTGTGGGGTAATCAAGAATACGGTGCCAGCCATCGACAAAGCTGCCGGCATTCCGGTTGTCGGCTATGTGAAACCCTGCCGCCATCAACGACAGGAACAGAATCAGGAGAATGCTGCCATAGACCCGCTTGCGTCGTGTCATCGCTGTATAGTCGTTGCGGATCTGATCGACGGATAAGGACCCTGCAGTAAGGTCTGTCATGGAATGCTCCTGAAGGGAAAACGGGGTCCGGTACATCACCGGACCCCGATCATTGGATTTGCGGTCTTAGTTGGACTTCAGCTTGCGCGCTTCGATGATGACCTCGTAGGCCTCATGCGTAATTGGATCAAAGCTCTTGGCCTCACCCGCGGCCACGCCGTAGAAACATTCGCGGTCTTTTTCATCCAGCGTGTTCCACAATTCGGTGACCTGAGCTTTGACATCCTCGGGCAGAGCCTTGCGCAGTACAACCGGACCTTCCGGGATCGGTGCCGATTTCCAGATCTCGACCAGATCGTTCATGTCGACCAGACCAGCATCCACAGCGCGGCGCAGCGCGCCCGACTGATAGCCGTCTTCCCACTCGCCAAGACCATCAGCCCAGGTCACACCGCCATCAACGTCACCGTTGTTCACCGCGACAATTGTCTGCTCGTGACCGCCGGTGAATTTCACCTCAGAAAAATAGTCACCCGATTCCATGGTTGCTCCGGTGGCCTGGGGAATCTCGATCGACGGGATCAGATAACCCGAGGTCGAATTCGGGTCACCAAAGCCAAAAACCTTGCCCTTCATGTCACCAAGCGAGGTGATGCCGCTGTCCTTGCGTGCAAAACCAACCGAGTAGTAGCCGTAACCGCCATCGGTATTCACCTTGACCAGCACCGGCTCAACCGCTTCGGGGTCGCTCAGATAGGTTTTGGCATAGCCCGACGCACCCAGCCAGGCGACATCAATCGTGCCGCCCAGCAGCCCCTGAATCACTCCGTTATAGTCGGCAGGGGCAAACAGTTTGGTCGGAACGCCCAACAGTTCTTCGGTGTATTCGCGCAGACACTCGTTTTTGCTCATCCGGTCCTGAGCGTTCTCGCCACCTAGAATGCCGATGCGGAATTCGCTGATTTCTTCGGCCATGACCGGTGCGGCCAGTGTTGTGGTTGCGACCAAGGCAGCAATCAGTTTTTTCATCTGTCTCTCTCCAGTTTGATAACCCCGGCCTCTCATCGGGCCGGGCGATGAAAGGTGTTGGGACCGCTCAGATGGTTGCCTCTGCTTCCATCAGCGACTTTTGCGTGGCGTCGAGCGTTTCGATTTCCGTTGATGTCGCTTCTTCCGAGAAGCTGGCATCGGCACCATAGATTTCGCGGGCGACGCCAGTGGTCAGTTGCTCGGGCAGCCCATCGAACACGATGCGCCCGTCGCGCATCCCAACCACGCGGTCGCAATAGCGACGTGCAGTGTCCAGTGTGTGCAGGTTGGCGATAACGGTACGGCCATCTTCTTCGTGGATGCGGCGCAGCGCCTGCATCACAACCTGTGCATTCATCGGGTCCAGTGAGGCAATTGGTTCATCTGCCAGAATAATCCTCGGGTCCTGCATCAGCGCCCGCGCAATCGCCACGCGCTGTTGCTGGCCGCCCGACAAGGCCTCGGCCCGTTTCGGAGCGTGCTCCGCAATTCCCAACCGGTCCAGAATGTCGATGGCACGGTGAATTTCATCCATCGGGAACAGGTTGAACATAGCGGCCAGCGTGGAATGACGGTTGAGCGTGCCATGCAGCACGTTCGAAACCACATCCATGCGCGGCACCAGGTTGAACTGTTGGAAAATCATCGCGCAATCAGCCTGCCAGGCGCGTTTGTCACGGCCTTTCAGTTGGGTGATGTCCCGGCCTTCAAACAGGATTTCGCCTTCGCTGGCATCCGTCAGGCGGTTAATCATCCGCAGCAGGGTGGACTTACCCGAGCCCGACCGTCCGATGATCCCGATCATGCATGGCTTGTCCACATCCAGCGTCGCGGCATTCACGGCAACATTGTCACCAAAGCGTTTGGTCAGTTTCTTGATACGCAGCACGTGCCACCCCCAATTCATGTTGGCGGACTGCTACAGATGCCGTTCAACGGATATGTGTCAGCGTAGTGAAAGTTTTGTAACGGCACGACACGTGCGGGGGGTATCCATCGACCCGCCTCACGGGTATACGCATCCGCGACTCTTCAGCTGATACGAGGCCAATATGAGCTTTGACCGCACCATCAAGATCGCGCCATCCATTCTGTCCGCCGACTTTGCCAATTTCGGGCAAGAAATTCAGGCCATCGAAGCGCAGGGCGCGGATTGGGTCCATGTTGACGTAATGGACGGCCATTTCGTCCCGAACCTGACCTTTGGCCCGCCAGCCGTCAAAGCCTTCCGCCCGCATGTAAAGACGGTCATGGACGTGCACCTGATGATCACGCCGGTCGATCCATACATCCAGGCCTACGCTGATGCAGGTGCAGACATTCTGACCGCGCATGTCGAGGCGGGGGCCCACACCCACCGCACGCTACAGGCGATCCGCGCCGCAGGCATGAAGGCAGGCGTTGCCTTGAACCCGGGCACCCCGGCTGAAGCGGTCGAGCATCTGCTGGACCTCACCGATCTGGTCTGCGTCATGACCGTGAACCCCGGCTTTGGCGGCCAGAAGTTCATCGACATGACTGGCAAGATCCGCAAATTGCGCCAGATGATTGGTGACCGCCCTGTGCATATCGAGATCGACGGCGGTGTTGATCCCCAGACAGCGCCCCTTGTTGCCGCAGCGGGGGCTGATGTGCTGGTGGCCGGGTCTGCCGTGTTCAAAGGCGGATCAGTTGATCGGCCCGAGGTTTACGGTGAGAATATTCGGGCCGTACGGGCCGCAGCTGAAGGCGGGTTGGGCTGAGCCGCCCGCTCTCGACAGAGTAGTTTGCTTTATCCGCAAGACTGAATTTCGTTGAACTTATCGGGCGGGACACACCTCGCCTTGATGTTCTTGTTGCGGCTTTCATTTGGATCACAGACGTGCCGGGCTGAAGCCCGGCCTACGGGTAGGTCGACGGTCTTCGATACAAGTACAAACAAAAAGGCCGCCCCCTAGGGAGCGGCCTTCGTTTGTTCACCGATGTGCCGGGCTGAAGCCCGGCCTACGGATTATTCTACGATTTTCGACACGACGCCGGCGCCGACGGTGCGGCCGCCTTCGCGGATGGCGAAGCGCAGGCCGTTTTCCATCGCGATGGGCGCGATCAGCTCAACGCCGAACGACACGTTGTCGCCGGGCATGACCATCTCGGTGCCTTCGGCCAGGGTCACGGTGCCGGTCACGTCTGTGGTCCGGAAGTAGAACTGCGGA
>NZ_JBXWSG010000010.1:0-68139 GCF_059613305.1 Ruegeria sp. BHSB056
ACGTGGACGAGCCGCTGGCTTTCCCTCTGCCGTGGTCCACTGTTGCCGAAACCTCGTTCGTGGATGCGCCGGATGTTTATAAGTCTGCGGCAAGTGCCGCGGGTCTTGAACTGGTGACAGAAACGGATCGCACCGAATTCGCGATACAGTTCTTCGAGGACGTCTTTGCAAAGATTGCTGAATCCGGCCCGGCACCGCTGGGCATTCATCTGATGATGGGCGAGACGGCACCCGAAAAGTTCCAGAACTACGTCAAAAACCTCAAGGCCGGGCGCATACGCCCGACCGAAATGATATTCAAAAAATCCGGCTGAGCCGGGAAGGGAGAAGCCATGGCCGATCTGACGACTAACTTTCTGGGCATTTCCAGCCCCAACCCTTACTGGTTGGCCTCTGCGCCGCCGACGGACAAGGAATACAATGTTCGTCGCGCGTTTGAGGCCGGTTGGGGCGGTGTTGTGTGGAAGACGCTGGGGTCCGAGGGGCCGCCGGTTGTAAATGTGAACGGACCGCGGTATGGCGCGATTTACGGTGCCGACCGTCGTTTGCTGGGACTAAACAATATCGAACTGATCACCGACCGCCCGCTTGAGGTGAACCTTGAGGAAATGGCGCGGGTCAAGTCCGACTATCCGGATCGCGCCCTGATCGCTTCGATTATGGTGCCCTGCGAGGAAGAAGCCTGGAAAGCCATTCTGCCCCGCGTGGCTGAAACCGGCGCGGACGGAATCGAACTGAACTTCGGTTGCCCGCACGGGATGAGCGAGCGCGGTATGGGGTCCGCCGTAGGGCAGGTTCCGGAATATATCGAAATGGTCACGCGGTGGTGCAAGCAATACTATGACCGACCGGTCATCGTGAAACTGACACCGAACATCACCGATATCCGCAAACCTGCGGCGGCGGCCAGAAACGGTGGCGCGGATGCGGTGTCGCTGATCAATACGATCAATTCGATTACCAGCGTCAATCTGGACACGTTCAGCCCTGAACCTTCGATCGATGGCAAGGGCAGCCACGGAGGGTATTGCGGCCCTGCCGTGAAACCGATCGCCCTGTCGATGGTGTCCGAAATCGCGCGGGCCGAGGCGACGCACGGCATGCCGATCTCGGGCATCGGGGGTGTCACCACATGGCGTGATGCGGCCGAGTTTATCTCGCTGGGATGTGGCACGGTGCAGGTCTGTACCGCTGCTATGACCTATGGGTTCAAGATCATTGATGAATTGACGGCAGGTCTGTCGGAATGGATGGATGAAAAGGGGTATACCAGCATTGATGAGGTGATCGGGCGCGCGGTGCCCAATGTCACCGATTGGCAATACCTGAACCTGAACTACATCGCCAAAGCCAAGATCGATCAGGACCAATGCATCAAATGCGGCCGCTGCTATGCCGCCTGTGAAGATACCAGCCATCAGGCGATTTCAATATCGGATGACCGTGTGTTCGAGGTGATGGATGACGAATGTGTCGCCTGTAACCTCTGCGTTGATGTATGCCCGGTGGAAGGCTGTATTTCGATGGTGCCGATGGCGGCAGGTGAAATCGATCCGCGCACCGGGAAAGAGGTTCAGCCGACCTACGCGAACTGGACCACGCACCCGAACAATCCGATGGCCAAAGCAGCGGAATGATCGAGACAGGGAATATCCCTGAGGGGCCGCTGACGCGGCCCCTGCATTCATGGCGTCAGGAGCTTTCGGTACAACGTCTCTACAAAGGGTTCCGCACCCTCAAACGGGTCTTCGTGGCCCAGAATAGCCCGCACCTGAACGTCGAAATCGGCATAATGCTGCGTCAGCGCCCAGATCGAAAACATCAAATGATAAGGGTGCAACCGTGCGATTTTGCCCTGATCCATCCAATTGGTGAGTATGGTGACCTTTTCGTCAACCAGTTGTTTGAGATCATTGGACAAAGCGTCGTGAATACGGGGCGCGCCTTGCACAAGCTCATTGGCAAAAAGGCGGCTTTCCCGTGGTAGCTCCTGACTCATTTGCAGTTTCCGGCGAATATAGGACAGCATTTCCTCCATCGGATCACCGGTCTTATCCAGATCGTGCAGGGGCGCCAGCCAGGTTTCCAGCAAGCCCGAAAGCAATTCGGTGTGGATCGCCTCTTTCGACGCGAAATAGTAGAGGAGATTGGGTTTGCTCAACCCCGCCTCGGCGGCAATCTGATCGACGGTTGCCCCACGAAACCCGTATGCGGAAAACACATTCAGGGCAGCCTCGAGAATCGCGGCTCGGTTCTTCTTCTGGATTCGAGTCGGTGCGCGGTCTTTCGGCATGATTTCAGTATGTCTCTTTTTTCGTCGGATAGGCGCGGATTACACTGAAATGTCAGGCTTTGCCGCGCAATTTCTTGACTGATACCGAACCCGTGATAGCGTGAGTTTGACCAGTTGGTCAAATCAAGACACCAATAGCGAGCAAAATCGCAAGCAAACAGGGAATAAGACAATGGCAGCTCCGGCGCAGAATCTCAGGATCAATGGCGACAGGTTGTGGGACAGCCTGATGGAGATGGCCAAGATCGGTCCCGGTGTTGCGGGGGGGAACAACCGGCAAACTCTGACTGACGAGGATGCCGAAGGCCGCGCCTTGTTCCAGAAATGGTGTGAAGAGGCTGGATGCACCATGGGCCTTGACCAGATGGGCAACATGTTTGCGCATCGTGAGGGCACCGACCCGGACGCTTTGCCGGTCTACGTGGGATCGCATCTGGATACGCAGCCGACTGGCGGAAAATATGACGGCGTTCTGGGCGTTCTGGGCGGGCTGGAGATTATCCGCACGCTCAATGACCTCGGGATCAAGACAAAACATCCCATAGTGGCAACCAACTGGACCAACGAGGAAGGGACGCGATATGCGCCTGCCATGCTGTCGTCTGGCGTCTTTGCGGGAATGCACACGCAGGACTGGGCGTATGACCGTGAAGATGCCGAGGGTAAGAAATTCGGGGATGAACTGAACCGGATCGGTTGGCGCGGCGAAGAAGAAGTTGGCGCGCGCAAGATGCGCGCTTTCTTTGAGTTGCATATCGAACAGGGCCCGATCCTTGAAGCCGAAGGCAAGGATATCGGCGTCGTCACCCACGGTCAGGGTCTGAGCTGGACGCAGATAAAGGTGACCGGCAAGGATGCCCATACCGGTTCGACCCCGATGCCGATGCGCAAGAACGCCGGGCTTGCGATGGCGCGCATTCTTGAGAAAGTGGACGACATTGCCTGGTCTCATGCGCCGCATGCAGTCGGAGCAGCGGGTCATATTGACGTTTTTCCGAATTCTCGCAACGTAATCCCGGGCAAGGTAGTGTTCACGGTCGATTTCCGCTCGCCCGAGCTGGAGGTGATCACCGATATGGAAAACCGCCTGCGGGTGGCGGCGGAGGACATTGTCGAAGAAATGGGCCTGCAGATCGAATTCGAGAAAGTCGGGGGTTTTGATCCGGTGAAGTTCGACGACGATTGCGTGTCAGCCGTGCGCAATGCGGCTGAAAGACTGGGCTATTCGCATACCAATATCATCTCGGGCGCGGGGCATGATGCCTGCTGGATCAACCGTGTGGCCCCGACCGCCATGGTCATGTGCCCCTGTGTCGACGGGCTGAGCCATAATGAGGCTGAAGAGATCAGCAAGGATTGGGCGGCAGCCGGGGCAGATGTCCTGCTGCATGCCGTGGTCGAGACCGCCGAAATCGTGGAATAGGGGGCGCTGTCCCCGTCGCCCAAGGGCGACTCCCCCGGGATATTTTTGGCCAGATGAAGCAAGCGGCGCAGACCGCATCAGGGAGTTCAAAATGAGTACTGTTATTAAAAACGGAACCGTTGTCACCGCGGATTTGTCATACAAGGCGGATGTATTGGTCGAAGGCGGCGTCATCACCGGGATCGGGATGGGTCTGAAAGGGGATAACGAGCTGGACGCGACCGGCTGTTATGTGATGCCCGGTGGGATTGATCCGCATACCCATCTGGAAATGCCGTTCATGGGCACCTATTCCAGCGATGATTTTGAAAGCGGTACACGGGCGGCCCTGGCAGGGGGCACGACGATGGTTGTTGACTTCGCGCTGCCCAATCCGGGCGAAAGCCTGCTGGATGCCCTGAAGCGCTGGGACAACAAATCGACACGGGCGAATTGCGATTATTCGTTCCACATGGCGGTGACATGGTGGGGGGAACAGGTATTTGATGACCTCAAGACCGTGATTGAGACGCGCGGCATCAACACCTTCAAACATTTCATGGCCTATAAAGGCGCGCTGATGGTGAATGATGATGAGCTTTATGCCTCGTTCAGGCGTTTGGCCGAACTGGGCGGCATCGCAATGGTGCATGCCGAGAACGGAGACGTCGTTGCCGAACTGAGCGCCAAGCTGCTGGCCGAGGGGAACTCTGGCCCCGAAGCGCATGCCTATTCCCGACCGCCGCAAGTAGAGGGTGAGGCCACCAACCGGGCCATCATGATCGCTGATATGGCGGGGGTGCCGCTATATGTTGTTCATACATCCTGCGAAGAATCTCATGAAGCCATTCGTCGGGCCCGAATGCAGGGCAAGAGAGTGTGGGGCGAACCGTTGATTCAGCATCTGACCCTCGATGAAAGCGAATATTTCAATCAGGATTGGGACCACGCCGCGCGGCGGGTCATGAGCCCCCCGTTCCGCAATAAGCAGCATCAGGACAGCTTGTGGAATGGCCTGCAATCAGGATCGCTGAGTGTTGTGGCAACCGACCATTGCGCCTTTACGACCGAACAGAAACGCTTTGGAGTTGGGGATTTCACCAAGATCCCGAACGGGACCGGCGGTCTGGAAGATCGGATGCCGATGCTGTGGACGCATGGCGTGAATACCGGACGCCTGACGCCCAATGAATTTGTTGCGGTGACTTCAACAAACATCGCCAAGATACTGAATTGCTATCCGAAAAAAGGCGCGATCCTTGTTGGAGCGGATGCGGATATCGTCGTGTGGGATCCTGAAAAAACGAAAACGATCAGAGCCAGTACGCAGCAATCTTCGATCGACTACAACGTGTTTGAGGGCAAAGAGGTCAAAGGCCTGCCGCGCTTTACGCTGACCCGTGGACAGATTGCGGTACATGATGGTGAAATCCGCACGCAGGAAGGCCATGGCGAGTTCGTTGCGCGCGAGGCAAATACGACTGTCAACAAGGCTTTGAGCGCGTGGAAGGAACTAACCGCCCCTCGGCCGGTTGAGCGGACAGGTATCCCGGCGACGGGGGTTTGATCCGTTGGGCCGCTGTCTGGGTGGCCCCGGCACCACTCTTTTCAAGGCAGTAGAATGACCACTGAAAGCACGACCCAGCACGTCATCGAAGCAAGGCAGCTTGACCTCACCTTTCAAACCAATGACGGGCCTGTTCACGCGTTGAAAGACGTGAACCTGACGATCGACAAGGGTGAATTTGTTAGTTTCATTGGCCCCTCGGGCTGTGGGAAAACCACTTTCCTGCGCTGCATCGCGGCCTTGGAGACACCGACCGGCGGGTCGCTGACTGTCAACGGAATGACCGCGGACGAAGCGCGGCGGAACAGGGCCTATGGGTATGTCTTTCAGGCGGCGGGCCTTTATCCTTGGCGCACCATAGCAAAGAACATCAAGTTGCCGCTTGAGATCATGGGCTATTCCGCGTCCGAGCAGGAAGAAAGGGTGAGAAAAGTCCTGGAACTGGTTGATCTTGAAGGATTTGGCGGAAAGTTTCCATGGCAGTTATCCGGCGGGATGCAGCAGCGCGCCAGCATCGCGCGGGCCTTGTCCTTTGATGCTGATATCTTGTTGATGGATGAGCCGTTCGGCGCTTTGGATGAGATTGTGCGCGACCACCTGAACGAGCAGCTTTTGGCGCTTTGGGCAAGAACCGAAAAGACCATCGGATTCGTGACGCATTCGATTCCCGAAGCGGTATATCTGAGCACTAAAATTGTCGTAATGAGCCCGCGGCCGGGGCGGATTACGGATGTGATCGACAGCCCGCTGCCAAAGGAACGGCCGTTGGACATTCGTGATACTCCGGAATTCATCGAAGTGGCCCATCGTGTTCGTGACGGGTTGCGGGCGGGGCATTCTTATGACGACTGATCCGGCGGCAGAAACCATCAGACGGGCCGTGGTAGGTGACGTGCCGGCTTGTGCCCGCGTGATTTACAACTGGGCCTCGCAGACGGAATGGATGCCTGATGAATTGCCGGTGGAGGAATTGGCGACCCTGATCCACGAAGCGTTCGACAGTCGCGAGATCTGGGTCGCGGGTGATCCGGTTGATTGCTACATGTCCATAGATCCGGCGCAGTGTAAAATCGGTGCGTTGTATTGCAGCCGGACGGGGCAGGGAATTGGCAAGCGTTTCGTTGCCAAGGCGAAGCAGGGTCGGACCCATCTTTGGCTAACAACACACAAACCCAATCAGGCGGCGCAGAGGTTTTACCGTCGTGAAGGGTTCGAGGTAACTGCCGAAGAACCACCCGTACCGCCGGATACAGTGCCCGTCTATCGAATGGAGTGGCACGCATGAAGCAGATCATTGCCGTTTTCACCGTCGTTGCCGTGATCGTTTTGTTCTGGTATGTCGCTTGCGTTCCGATGAACATCAAAGGGGTTTTGACCGAGCTTGAACGTGGCGGTGCCGAGGTTCAGCCACCCACCGCAAGTGCGCGCCGGGATCTGGGAGAGTTCGGTCTGGTTCTGGATAATTCGTTCGCAATTCCAGCTGCTTGGGAGCAGGGCAAGCCCCGTTTGCCATCCCCTCATCAGGTGGCGATTGAACTGTGGGATACAACCGTCCTGAAGAAAATCAACTCGAAAAGATCGCTGGTCTTTCATGGATGGGTGACACTCAGCGCCACGATGCTGGGCTTTGTCATCGGAACCGGGCTGGGTGTCTTGTTGGCCGTTGGGATCGTGCATAGCCGCGTGATGGATTTGTCAGTCATGCCATGGGCTATCGTGAGCCAGACGATCCCGATTATCGCTTTGGCACCGATGATTATCGTGGTCCTTTACTCGGTCGGGGTTCAGGGGATCATTCCCAAGGCGATCATCTCAGCGTATCTGAGCTTTTTCCCGGTTGTCGTCGGCATGGTCAAAGGGTTGCGCAGCCCTGACGCGATGCAACTTGACCTGTTGCGGACCTATAATGCCAGCCAATCGCAGGGGTTTTGGAAACTGCGCCTTCCTGCGTCGATGCCATACCTGTTCACATCGTTGAAGATCGGTATTGCGGCGTCGCTGGTCGGCGCAATTGTTGGCGAGCTGCCGACAGGCGCTGTCGCAGGATTGGGTGCTCGGTTGCTGGCGGGCAGTTACTATGGACAAACCGTGCAGATATGGTCAGCGCTGTTCGCTGCGGCCATTCTGGCCGCCTGCCTGGTCGGTTTGCTGGGATTGATTGAACGGTCGGTTCTGAAGCGGATGGGGATGGCGCAATGATGTTGGTTGTCTTTGCTTTGCTGCTGTGGGCTTTCGGCTGGTGGTTGAACAGCCGATTGGCCAGTGGCCCGCAAGCCGACAGCCAGATGGTACGCTTCTTGGCACCGGTGGTTTTTGGTCTGACCATTGTCGGAGTCTGGGAGCTGGTGGTCCGCGGGCTTGAAGTTCCGTTGGTCATTCTGCCAGCACCGTCTGCCATGGCGGTGCGATTTGCAGGTAGCCTTGATATTCTTTGGGCCGACTTTGTTCAGACAATCCTGAAAGGAGCGCTCAGCGGATATGTCATCGGCTGTGGATCGGCCTTCCTTATGGCGATTGCCGTTGATCGGTGGGATTTCCTGCGTTTGGGGCTACTGCCAGTCGGGAATTTCGTCGCGGCTTTGCCCATCGTGGGGACGGCACCCATTCTGGTCATGTGGTTCGGGTTTGATTGGCATTCCAAAGCGGCGGTGGTCGTTGTGATGGTGTTCTTTCCGATGCTGGTCAACACCGTGGCCGGACTGCGCGAGGCCACCGCGATGCAGCGTGACTTGATGGAAACCTATGCAGCAAGCTATTGGCAGAGCTTTCTGAAGCTGCGGCTGCCTGCGGCGATGCCTTTCATTTTCAACGGGTTGAAGATTTCAACAACTTTGGCTTTGATTGGCGCTATCGTGGCTGAATTCTTCGGATCGCCGATCGTGGGGATGGGCTTTCGGATTTCTACCAGCGTCGGCCAGCTGTCGCTTGATATGGTTTGGGCTGAGATCGTCGTAGCCGCACTTGCCGGGACCGCCTTTTACGGGCTTGTCGCTGGTATCGAGAAGGTCGTGACGTTCTGGCACCCGTCGCAGCGTCGATGAATACGAAGGAATAATTCAACAGACCTCGACAACGGGGCAATCAAAAGCAACTAGGAGATAGGAAAATGAACAAGCTACTTAGCGGGGCGGTTGCCGCCTTCAGTTTGGCAGCCAGCACGGTGCTTGCGGCAGATGAAGTGACGTTGCAGCTGAAATGGGTTGGGCAGGCGCAGTTTGCTGGCTACTTTGTGGCAGAAGCAAAGGGTTTCTACGACGAAGAGGGGCTTGATGTCACAATCAAACCGGGCGGCCCCGATATTGCACCGGAGCAAGTGATCGCTGGTGGCGGTGCAGACGTTATCACCACGTGGATGGCCGCCGGCTTGGCTGCACGCGAGCGCGGTGTTCCGCTAGTAAATATTGCTCAGCCATTCAAAACAGGCGGTCTTCAAGTTAACTGCCTGAAATCCACAGGAGTTGAATCTCCTGAGGATTTCCCAGGTCGCACCATGGGGGTCTGGTTCTTTGGCAATGAATACCCATTCTACGCCTGGATGGCGTCTCTAGGCGTCGAGACCGATGGTGCTGATGAGAACGGCGTTACTGTTCTGAAGCAGGCGTTTTCCGCAGATCCTTTGATCCAAGGGCAAGCGGATTGCATCTCGACCATGACTTATAACGAATACCGCCAGATCCTTCAGGCTGGTATCACCCCGGAAGAGTTGGTGACTTTCAACTATTTGCAGATGGGGTTCGGTATGCTGGAGGACGGGCTTTATGTTATGGAGGAAAACCTGAACGACCCAGCGTTTGTCGACAAAATGGAGCGTTTTGTTCGGGCGTCGATGAAAGGCTGGAAATACGCGGCTGAAAATCAGGAAGAGGCCGCTGAAATCGTTCTGGAGTTTGACGAGACCGGCGCGCAGGAGCTGGACCATCAGGTTTACATGATGGGCGAGGTAGCGAAGCTGATCGAAGGATCCGACGGTGCGCTAGATCCAGCGGACTACGAGCAGACAGTGAAAACGCTGTTGTCGGCCGTATCTGCGGAAAATCCGGCGATCACCAAGGAACCCGAAGGGGCCTGGACGCACCAGATCACGGACGCTGCTCTGAACTGACGCTAACCGTTAATTTGAAGGTCAAAAGCGCGGTCCCAATCGGGGCCGCGTTTCGTATTCGTGGTGTCGGAATTGTGTCTGTACTTGGCACCGATATGAAGTAGTATTTCCATGTAATCTAATGTGTTTTGTACGAAGCGCAGGTGTTTGAGAAGAAAATGCAGGAATTTTCATCAGAATTCAGCGCTGCGATTGCCTTGATCCTCGGGGGAGATTCTGAGCTGTGGGCAATTGTGCTGTTGTCTCTGAAAGTGTCCGTGTTTGCGGTTCTGGTTTCTGCTCTGATCGGAATGCCCGTGGGGGCTGCATTGGCCGTCGCCCGGTTCCCCGGCCGCCGGATGCTGATCGTCCTGATGAATGCACTGATGGGGTTTCCGCCGGTTGTCGTAGGCCTGCTGGTCTATCTGATGCTGTCCCGTTCGGGTCCTTTGGGAGTGCTTGAGCTTTTGTACACTCCGACCGCCATGATCATTGCGCAGGTCGTTTTGGTCACCCCCATTGTCGCGGCTCTGACGCGACAGGTTGTTGAAATGTTGGCTGAGGAATATTCCGAACAGCTGCGGTCCTTGGGTGTGTCACGGCTGGCCTCGGTTCCGGTTTTGTTGTGGGATGCGCGACTGGCGCTTGTCACGGCCCTGCTTGCCGGTTTCGGACGCGCCATCGCCGAGGTGGGCGCGGTTATCATCGTTGGCGGAAACATCAATCATGTGACCCGCGTGATGACGACAACCATTGCGCTTGAAACGTCGAAGGGAAATCTGTCGCTGGCACTGGCGCTGGGGGCGATCCTGATCGGGATTGCAGTTGCCGTAAACGCGATGGTCAGCGCGGTCAGTTTGCGGGCCGAACAGGAGGGGTTGCGCCATGCGTGACGTGATCTGTGACATGTCGAACTGTCTGACGGTTGAAAACGTGCAAATTCGCAGCAACGGCAAGGTTTTGCTGGATGTTCCTTCATTGGTTCTGGATGGTCCGGGGCCGACGTTGCTTCTTGGCCCTAACGGTGCGGGCAAAAGCCTGTTGCTGCGGTGCTTGCACGGCCTGATTTCGCCGGATCGCGGGCGGGTGGTGCAGGATGGAAACCCTCTGGGCGCTGCGCAGAAAGCGCGCCAAGCCATGGTATTTCAGAGACCGGTTCTGTTGCGACGCTCTGTTGCTGCAAACCTGGGCTTTGTCCTCAAGCGTCAGGGCATGGGGCGAGCGGCGAGAAAGGCACGTATCATCGAGTTGCTGGCCGAAGGCGGGCTGGAGGGGAAGGCCTGCCAATCTGCCCGGTCGCTTTCGGGGGGCGAGGCCCAGAGGCTGGCCATTTTGCGTGCCTTGGCGCTGGAGCCCGAAACACTGTTTCTGGACGAACCGACCAGCGCCCTTGATCCCGGCGCAACACAGATGATCGAACGTATGGTTCTGCGCGCCTCGGCGCGGGGTGTACGGATCGTGATGGTGACACATGATATTGGGCAGGCCCGTCGTTTGGCCTCGGATGTGGTCATGATGCAGGGCGGTCATGTGGTTGAACACGGCCCCGCAAAACAGGTTTTGGATACCCCCGAAAGTGAAGCATCGCGTCGCTATCTCGCGGGTGGATTGGTTACCTAAAAGATAAAACGGAGAAAATGATGTTCCGCGCAATACTTCGGGCGGCAGTGATGGCCCTTGGTCTGTCGGCAAATGCGGCCTTGGCAGAGACACCGTTCATTGTCGTGCAGTCTACGACATCCACCCAGAACTCGGGGCTGTTGGACTATATACTGCCGTGGTTCGAGGCCGAGTCGGGCATTGACGTGCGGGTTGTGGCCGTAGGAACCGGTCAGGCAATCCGCAATGCGGTCAATGGTGACGGGGACGTCCTGCTGGTTCACGCCAAATCCGCCGAAGAGAAATTCGTCGCTGATGGATATGGCGTGGAGCGGAAGGACCTGATGTATAACGATTTTGTATTGGTGGGCCCCAAGGCAGATCCCGCCGGAATTCGCGGTGGTGCCGACATTCTGAGCGCTCTTACAGCGATTGCAAAGGCTGAAGCCCCGTTTGCGTCGCGCGGCGATGATAGCGGAACGCACAAGGCTGAACTGCGGCATTGGTCGGCTGCGGGGGCGGATCCGACCGGCGCGTCCGGCAGTTGGTATCGGGAAACCGGTTCAGGTATGGGTGCGACTCTGAACGTGGCCAGCGGCATGGATGCGTATACTCTGACAGATCGGGCGACCTGGCTGTCCTTTGGTAACAGAGGCAATCTTGAGATCCTGGTTGAAGGTGATCCGCGTCTGTTCAATCAATACGGTGTGATCCTCGTAAATCCCGAAAAGCATCCGCATGTGCGCGCTGCCTCTGGTCAGCGGTTCATCGACTGGTTGACCGGGCCGGACGGGCAGGAGGCGATCGCTTCTTTCCGGCTGGACGGTCAGCAGGTGTTTTTCCCCAATGCGCAATAAGCTGGCCTGCGGCCAGCCCCTGCGGGGCGAGTATTTATAAAAAGATGAAGGCGCGGGTAGAGGTTCACCCGCTGGCCCCATTGTGGTGGATCGTGCCAAGACCAGACAGGTCATAGCCGCCAAACTCGCGTGCCCGCTGGGCGAACTGACCCGAGCGCAACAGAATTAGCAGTTTCTGTATTGGCGGATCGAAAAAGGCCCGACGCCAGATGGCAAGATCCAGCCTCTCGGAATGAGTGGGGACAAAACCCAAGTTGTAGAGACCGGCTAGGGCGCCAAGCCCAAAACCGGCCTCGGCCTTCCGGTCATGCAGCGCGATCGCAAGCTCTTCTTCTGTGCGTGCGCAGCCTGGTCGAATATCCAGATCATCCCGGCGCAGGCCGTGAGCGCCCAGTTGGGCGTCAAACAGGCGCTGGCTTGCCGCACTGTCCTGACGCAGTATGACGGTGCGGGACTTGAGGTCGTCAAAAGAATTGATGTCGGATATGCCCGGAGCAAGAAGCAACCCACGCTCACGTCGGGCGATTTCAAATAGGATTACCGGGGCTTCGCCCAAAGTGTCTTGCAGGGATTCTCTGTTGAATCCGCCATTTTCGTGGATGTGCAACACAGCGGCCTGCGCGCTGCGTTCGCTGAGCCTGATCAGCCCGTCAAAAGAACCGTCGTAATAGGTGGCCAGCCCCGACCCACTTTCACGCAGCGCCCAGTCCAGCAAAGGATCGTGGCTGCCCGCTATGATCGGGGGTAGGGGCGGTTCGGCAACCTGTGGGCCAGATCGCGACGCGTTGAGCCAGGCAATGATCTCGGCCCGCGGAAACAACAGTTTGCCCATGGCGCGCACGCACGGTACCTCACCTGACGAGGCAAGGTCATAAGCCTTCCGCTCGCCAATGCGCAGCAGATCGGCCAGTTCACGGGTGGTCAGATATTGCGGCATTCAGTCTAGGCGCACGGCGGCGCCGGATGTGGTGTCAGCGGTGCTGAACCCGATCTGTTCCAGCACAAATGGGGCTGCGCCTGCAATAACGACCATCGCGGCGACAGCGGCGAGAAAGGCTTTCATGGGCTCCTCCGGTTCAGTTCCGGTCAGTTGTTGCGCGACGCAGAAAAGCGATAAGGTCCTGGCGATCCTGTGATTTGGCAATCCGCTGCATCGGCATTTTCGACCCTGGAATGTAGTGGTCTGGCCCTTCGTCGAAAAGGGCATTTATTGTCTCGTCATTCCAAATGATATCAGAGCCTTGCAATGTATCCGAGTACAAATATCCTTGAACCGTGCCGGCCTGACGTCCAAATACACCGTGCAGGGTGGGGCCTGCACGTCGTTCGTTATCGGAAGACAGGCTGTGACAGATCGAGCATTTGCGCGCAAACTGGCGTTCTCCGTTGTCCATCTCGTCAGGATCCTTCAGGAAACTTGGTTCTGCCGAGGCCATCTGGTGTTGGTCGGACAACGCTTCCACAGGCCAGCTGTACATCGCCTCGTCAAGCCCGCCCGCATGGATGTTCTTACCGTCTGTGGAAAATGCCAAAGCCCAGACCGGACCGCGCAAAGTGGCGCGAAAATCCTGTGCAATGCGCCAATCGACGGCGTCGATGACCATAATATACCCTTCGCCATCGCCTACGGCCAAAAGTCTCCGATCAGGGCTGAGTGCAAGGGCAAGGATCGGGCGGCGGTCCAGAGTGAAATCCCGCTCTTCCCCGGTGGCAAGGTCAAGGATACGCGTGACGCCGTCAACCGCGCCATAGGCGATCCAGTTGTCCTGCGCATTCAGGGCCAGTTCATTGATGCCGAACCCGTGCTCGACCAGACGCCTTGTTTCCTGCCCGCTGGATACATCCCATAGCCGCAAAGCGCCGTCGACTCCCGCCGAATAAAGTTGCGTGCCGTCAGGTGAAAATGCGACCGCATTCACGCCACTGCCGGTCGGTTCAAGCCGCGTGGGTTCTGTGCCATCGACAGGCCACAGGCCGATTGTTCCATCCCAGCTGGCGGTTGCAATTACGGTTTCTGAAGCCGCAAGGCTGACAATCTTGCCCTTGTGTCGGCCAATGACTTCACCGCTGGGCCACTTGCGTAGGGTGAAGTCGTCTCCGGCAGAATAGAAAGCGGAGCCGTTGAACGCGACTGTGTTCACGGCGGCTTCGTGCCCTTCGTACCATTCTGGTGTTTGCCCGGTCCAAAGGCCCACAGAGTTGTCGAAACTGGCCGTTGCGATGCGACCGTCAGGTGCGGTGGCGATGCCCATGATGGGGCCGCCATGCCCTTTCAGCGTGAAGAATTCTGCCACGGCGGGCAGGGGAACCAGCACCAGCGCCAGAACCAGCCCACGCATCTATTCAGCGGGTGAGGCGGCTGCTGTGTCAGCCTCTTTTTTCTTCACCTCTTCCAGCCAGAGCGAGTGATGCTCGCGCGCCCATTGTTCCTCGACCTCTCCGGTTCCCATGGCGTCAAACGCACCCTCCATCCCGACCGAGCCGAGATAGATATGCGCAACGATGATCGCGATGAACACGTAGGCAATCATGACATGCCAGACTTGGGCGAATTGCATCTCTTCCTGCGGTGACATCTGCACCGGCAAGGTCAGACCCAGCGCCTGTGGAATGCCCGTCGCGTTTGCGACCGAGAAGGTTTTGGCGAACAAGGGCATCTCGAACGGGAACAGCAGTGACAAGCCGGACAGGCTGATCGACACGCCTAACAGAATACAGGCCCAGAAAATGATCTTTTGCCCCGCATTGAATTTCCGGGCGGGCGGGTGGTCGCCCTTGGTGAACAGCCCCCCGCCAGCGGCCAGCCATTTCAGGTCGGTCCGGTTGGGAATGTTATGAGCAATCCAATTCACCGTGACGATGACCAGACCCAGCATAAAGGCCCAGGCCAGATTGTTATGCAGCCACTTACAGCCCAATGCGATGGTAGCGAAACCCTCCTTGCCGAAGATCGGAATCAGGAAGTCGCGGCCATAGAGCGTGAGCAAACCAGTAATGCCGAGGATCAGGAACGATCCTGCAAACAGCCAATGGCCAAATCGTTCAATTCCGTTGAAACGGGTGACTGTGCGGCCTGTTTTCTCTCCATCGATGCGGATTTTCCCACGGATCAGGAAGAACAGCAGAATGATGCCCAGCATCCCGGCGATGATATAGGTGCCATATTCGCGCAGCGGTCCGCTGCGGAAGTTCAGCCACCACATGCCGCCATCCTGTATTAGCACGCTTGCCGCCGGGCCGTTTGACGATACGGTCACATCGGCCGAGCCATAACGCAACGCACGGTACACATCACTATCCGACGCGACACCACGGGTGCCAAGCTGACCCATCAGGCCTTCTACATTGCTCTGACCGGTATTGCCGGAGCGATAGCGGTTATTCACCTTCTCGCCACGTTGCCGGGCGAGGATGTCTTCGAGGGTCGTCGCTCCGCCGGTTCCCGCCCTTTCAGGCGTTGCGTTGCTGTCATCGGTCGTTTGGGCGGCTGCCGAAAGGGTCAGCCCAAGGGTCAACAGAAAAGCGATGAAAAAGCGGAGCATCTGAACCTCGGTCAAATTCCAAGATCGGACAACCCGCGCCGAGCGGGTTGTACATTGCTTTGTGCAGACAGCAGCTTAGCCGTCTTTCTGGTCGTAGGCAGTACCCCAGCCCCAGGCACCCGAGCCGAAACCGCGCGCCACGACGCGTTCACGGTAAACAGCCGACACCACGTCGCCGTCACCGGCAAGCAGGGCCTTGGTGGAGCACATTTCGGCGCAGATGGGCAGTTTGCCCTCGGCGATCCGGTTGCGACCATATTTGGCGAACTCTGCGGTCGAGTGGTTTTCTTCGGGACCGCCGGCGCAGAAGGTGCATTTGTCCATCTTGCCGCGTGAACCGAAATTGCCCGCCTGCGGGTATTGCGGCGCGCCAAACGGGCACGCGTAAAAGCAATAACCGCAACCGATGCACAGGTCCTTGGAGTGCAGGACAACACCTTCTTCGTTCTGATAGAAGCAGTCGACCGGACACACCGCCATGCAGGGCGCATCCGAACAATGCATACAGGCCACCGAGATCGAGCGTTCGCCCGGATTGCCGTCATTGATCGTCACCACCCTGCGGCGGTTGATACCCCAGGGTACCTCATGCTCGTTCTTGCACGCGGTTACGCAGGCGTTGCATTCGATGCAGCGTTCAGCGTCGCAGAGAAACTTTGCTCTAGCCATTAATCGTCCTCCTTACGCTGCCGAGATCTTGCAGAGAGTACACTTGGTCTCCTGCATCTGGGTCACTGAATCATAGCCATAAGTCTGGGCGGTGTTGGAACTTTCGCCCAGAACATAGGGGTCAGCGCCTGCGGGGTATTTGTGCCGCAGATCCTCGCCCTGGAAATGGCCGCCAAAGTGGAAAGGCATGAAGGCGACACCGGCACCGACCCGATTGGTCAGCATCGCCATCACCTTGACCTTACCGCCTTCCGGACCTTCGACCCAGACCTGTTGACCGTCCCGAATGCCAAGGTTGTTGGCATCGCGCGGATTGATCTCGACGAACATATCCTGCTGAAGTTCAGCAAGCCATGGGTTAGACCGGCTTTCCTCGCCGCCGCCTTCATATTCGACCAGACGACCTGACGTCAGGATTATCGGGTAATCCTTTGAAAAGTCGTTCTTCTGGATCGAAGCATAAAGGGTGGGCAGGCGATATGCGTGCCGGTCCTCGTAGGTTGGATAGTCCGCCACCAGATCGCGCCGGTTCGTGTAGAGCGGCTCGCGATGCAGTGGGATCGGATCCGGGAAGGTCCAGACAACCGCGCGGGCTTTGGCGTTCCCGAAGGGCGCACAGCCATGCTCGATCGCAACCCGCTGGATGCCGCCCGACAGGTCGGTCTTCCAGTTGGTCTCTGGTCCCGCAACGGCGTCGATGGCTGCGCGTTCCTCAGCCGTCAGATCACCGTCCCAGCCAAGGTCCATCAGCATCTGCATCGTGAATTCGGGATAACCATCCTGAATTTCCGACCCAACGCTATAGACCCCTTCGGCCAGCAGGTTGTCACCATCGCGTTCCACCCCGAAACGAGCGCGGAAGGTCAGGCCACCTTCGGCCACCGGCTTGGACATATCATAGAGGTTCGGTGTCCCCGTATGACCCATCTCAGCCGTTCCCCAGCATGGCCACGGCAAGCCGTAATACTCGCCGTCGTTTGGTCCACCAATGGCTTGCAGCGTGGTTCTGTCGAACGTGTGCTGATTGGCCATATGGCTTTTCAAGCGTTCCGGTGACTGCCCGGTATATCCGATGGTCCAGAGGCCCGAGTTAAACTCACGCGTGATGCTTTCAACATTCGGGGTCTCGGGGTCTTCCATCTCGATATTGCGGAACAGGCGATCCGCCCAACCGAACTTGTTGGCGAACTTGGCCATGATGACCTCGTCCGGCAGGCTTTCGAACAGCGGATCAACCACCTTGTCACGCCACTGTAGCGAGCGGTTTGACGCGGTGACCGAGCCACGGGTTTCGAACTGCGTACAGGCGGGCAAAAGGTAGACGCCATCGGTGCGGTCATGCAGAACAGCGGAAACGGTGGGATACGGGTCGATCACGACCAGCATGTCCAGCTTCTCCATTGCCGTTTTCATTTCCGGACCCCGCGTTTGCGAGTTCGGCGCGTGCCCCCACAGAACCATGGCACGGACATTGTTGTCCTGATCCATGTTCGCAGGGTCTTCCAGAACACCGTCGATCCAGCGGGATACCGGGATACCGCTTTCATTCATCAGCGGTTTGTCCTTGCCGTCTTTGCCCTTGATCGTGGCGAACTGGCCCTTCAGCCAATCCAGGTCTTCACCCCAGACGCGGCTCCAGTGGCCCCATGCACCCGCGGACAGCCCGTAATAGCCGGGCAGAGTGTGGGACAACACACCAAGGTCTGTCGCGCCCTGCACGTTGTCGTGGCCGCGGAAGATATTGGTGCCACCACCCGAGGTACCCATGTTGCCCAGCGCAAGCTGAAGCACGCAATAGGCGCGGGTGTTGTTGTTGCCGTTGGTGTGCTGTGTGCCGCCCATGCACCAGATGACCGTGCCGGGGCGGTTGTTCGCCATGGTTCGGGCAACACGTTTCAGTTGCGAGCCGGGCACGCCAGTGACGCGTTCTGTTTCTTCGGGCGTCCATTTCGCCACCTCATCCTGAATCTGGTCCATGCCCCAGACACGGGTGCGGATGAATTCTTTATCCTCCCAACCGTTGTCGAAGATGTGCCACAGGATGCCCCAGATCAGCGCAACGTCTGTGCCTGGGCGGAAACGGACATATTCATCCGCATGGGCCGCCGTGCGCGTAAATCGCGGGTCGCAGACGATCAGTGGGGCGTTGTTCTGCTCTTTCGCGCGCAGAACGTGCAGTAGAGAGACAGGGTGCGCCTCAGCCGGGTTGCCGCCAATGATGAAGATGGCGCGCGAGTTGTGGATGTCGTTATACGAATTGGTCATGGCACCGTAGCCCCATGTATTCGCAACACCCGCAACGGTGGTCGAGTGGCAGATACGGGCCTGATGGTCCACGTTGTTCGTGCCCCAGTAGGCAGCGAATTTGCGGAACAGATAAGCCTGTTCGTTATTGTGTTTTGCAGAGCCCAGCCAGTACACGCTGTCGGGCCCGGATTCCTCGCGGATGCTCATCATGCCGTCGCCGATCTCGTTGATCGCTTCTTCCCAGCTGATGCGCTTCCACTCGCCGCCTTCCTTTTTCATCGGATATTTCAGGCGACGCTCACCATGGGCGTGCTCGCGAACCGACGCTCCCTTGGCACAATGTGCACCCAGGTTGAACGGGCTGTCCCAGCCGGGTTCCTGCCCGACCCAGACACCGTTCTGCACTTCGGCGACAACAGTACAGCCGACCGAACAGTGGGTGCATACGGATTTGATGTTTTCGACGGCCTGATTGGCCGCAGTCTGGGCACTGGCTGGCGTCACGGTTCCACCCGTGGCGCTGATCGCGGCAAGGCCGCCGATCGTCAGGCCCGAGCCACGCAGGAATGCGCGGCGATCGACGGTTTTCTCGCCGACCTGGGACAGGATACTTGTCCGCTGGGGGCGTCTCGCAACCCCGTTGGTCTTTTTCCTAAGCATGTCTTTCCTCCCTTGCGCACCGTGTAAGCCACGGCTGGCTTGGTACTGCTGAAACCGACGTCAGGGCCAATCGCAACCGTCTGTCGGGTGTGAAAGCGTCCGGTCCTAGAACCGGGTGCTCTCGATGTAGGCGCGTGTATGCGCTGTATCCTGAATGCGGGTTTCGTCGGTCGGCAGCGCTGCGGCTTCGGCCTTCCCGGTCAGGCTGGCGGCGGCAACGGCAGCAGGCGCTGCGGTACCGGCCAGTTTGAGGAAGTCACGGCGCGAGGCGCTTTCTTCCTTGGTCTTGCTCATGGGAACCTCCTTTCCCAATTGCGGTTTGGTGCCCATGGGACACCGGCGATGTGCGGATTACCCCGCCGTCATCCGGAACGCTTCGCGCTCGATCTCCATAAACACCCGCCCGGCAGTGCCGACGGATGCATAAAGGACCGAGTTCTCGGCTGCTTCCAAATCCGAATAGAAATGCGTGGCCCAGGGGCCGATGTGCTTGCTCCAGAATGCCTTTTGGTCATCCAGGGAAGCCGGGCCGCCAAAACGCCCGACGATCATTCCGGCCATCATCTCCATCAATGAGGCGATGTTATCTTCTGGCTCGAACACGTTTGGGGCACGTGTGATCCCGCGAACCGCCATGTCATTGCGCAGCTGAGCCAAGGGTTTCTCGTTCAAAAAGCCCGTCAGGTAGAAGCTGGCATATGGCAGCAATTCGCCGCGACCCAATCCGATGAACAACGCATTGAATTCCCGTTCGGCAGCGGCTGGCTTGGTGACCTTGGCAACCCGTGCCATGGATTGAATGGCCTTGCCGAGATCCGTGTCATCTCCGACCAGACCAGCCATTTGGTCCAGCAACATTTGATCCGGAGGACCTGCAAGTAACAGACCCAGAAAGTTATAGAAATCCGCGCGCAGGCGATCCTCGGCTGAAACATCCAGAGTGTGCGCGTCACTTGCGGTCATTCGGTCATCCTTCAAATTCAAATGTCATTCGACGTGGCGACGGGGGACGCTCGAGTTCTTCCGGCTCTTCGACCTGAGCAACTGAAACCGGCTGTGGCAGGGGATCGGGATCAACCGGCACGACCTCTGGTTCAGAGAGCGTATCAGCCTCGATTTCGTCTTCTTCCGTTTCTTGCGCGTCGGTGGCCAGTGCTTCGACATGCGCCAGCATGCCTTTTCCAACCTGATAGGCGGTTTGGATGTTTTCGATCACGCAGGCCGCATCGGTGTAGTCCTCGCCGTAATCAACCAGCCCGTCGACATTGGCCAGAACAGGGTTCAACCGCCACAGCCGACGCAGGGCGCGGCGCCGCAGGCGATCAGGCACTGCCTTGGACATAAAGCCCGAAACATCATCGCCGGGCCCGAGGGTATCCGGATCGGGAAGGTTGAATTCGGCCAAAATCTCGGCGTCACTTCTTTCTTCAAGTTCGGCGTGATGGGCTGCGATCACCTGTTCTTCGAGGGCCAGCGCCTCGGCTTCAGCTTCGGCCTGAACGGCTGCCTTCCGGCGCGACCAGAAATCACGCCGCTCTGTCATTGCAGCACCCGTCTTGGTGCGCGAAATACATCCGATGTCTGACGGATGCGCGCGTCGCCCTTACCATCCTCCACCAAATCGGTTTGCTTTCTGTCGCGGCGGCGTTTGATAAACACTTCGTGCTGGTGATGTTTCAGGGTGAAATCCCGCACCCAGGCGATCAGCCCTTCCGTCATTGGGATTTTCTCGACAATTTCTTCGCCGGTATCTGCGTAATCCTGCCCCTGGAATGGAGAAGCGGTGATCAGAACTGCATTTAGCGGCGTGTCGCCCTTCAGCTCATTCCGCAGTACAAGATAGATCGAAGGCTGCCCGTCCGACAGGTTGACCAGGTAGGCTTCAGTCTCGTCCGCCCAGAGGGTCAGGGGAAGGGTGGCAGCGTGGTATTCGACCGCCTCGCCTTCGCGGCGCAGTTCCTGCCATTCGGCTGGCCCTGCACCGGGCAACACGGCGACCGCGCGCCAGTTCCAGCGGGCCCAACGTGTGACCCCGGGTGTTTTGCGCACAATTACGCCAACCGGCATGTCGATCTGGCTTGCGGCCTTGGCCACTGGATCCTCCCCTAAAGGCTCTCCCCTGCCTTTCCATGTCCACTATGGTACACAAAATAGCCGCGTGCCAAGCCTGCGCGTTAATACTTTGGTCGTATTCCCAGTAGCGTCTTCGTGATCAAAGTCTGAGAAGGCTTTTGTTTTAGGGGATTTTGCCGCGAAATTCTGACCGCCTAACGCATGCTGTGCAGGGTTGAAGTTGCCTCATCGGGAATGCAGCCTAAAGTGCAAAGGATCGGGATTGCTTCCCGAGGGAGGGGACATGGGTACGAAACTTTTGCTCTGCGATTGCGCGGGAACTCAGGCGCTGGATCCGGACAGGATCGAAAGCGCCTGCGGAATTACCTGTTCAAAGGTGCATACCGCGCTTTGTACAAAAGAACTACAATCCGCTGCGGCCTTGATGCAAGAGGGCGATACCGTCATTGCCTGTCTGCAAGAACAAGAGGTGTTCCGGTCGCTTGCCGAAGATATGAATATCGAAATCCCCGGCTTTGTTGACCTGCGGGATCGCGCCGGTTGGTCCGATCAGGGCGCGGATGCGACAGCCAAAATGGCTGCCTTAGCCGCCGAAGCGTTCCTGCCGCAACCCGTGACGCCCAGCGTTGATGTCATCAGCGAAGGCACGTGTTTCATCATAGGTCCGGGCAACGTTGCCTTCGGACTGGCGGAAAGGTTGGCCCGAACACTGGCGGTAACCGTTCTGGTCACGGATCAGGCTGAGCCGGACTCTCGGGCCTTCGACGTCATTCGGGGGCAATTGCGGTCTGTTTCGGGTGCTCTGGGTGGGTTTTCCTTGCGTCTGGACAATGTGCAGCAAGTGGCTCCCGCAGGCAGGGGAGCTTTCAATTGGACGGAACCAAGAGATGGGGCGCAATCGGCCTGCGACCTCATAGTTGATCTGACCGGAGGCACGCCCTTTGTGCAGGCTCCGGCCAAGCGCGAGGGGTATTTGCGGGCTGATCCCAAGGATGCGGTTTCTGTAGAACGCATGGCTTTTGACGCCGCCCAACTGGTCGGAACATTCGAAAAACCCCTGTACGTGCGACTGGAGGAAACACTTTGCGCCCATTCGCGGGCGGAACAGGTCGGGTGCTCAAACTGTGTGGATATCTGCCCAACCGGTGCAATCACGCCCTCGGGCGAGCATGTGGCGATTGATCCGATGGTCTGCGCCGGGTGCGGCGAATGCGCGGCGGTCTGCCCGTCAACAGCGATAACCTACGAAGATCCACCTGTTTCGGTCTTGTTGTCACGTATGCATATTCTGGCGCGCACGTACCGAGGGGCAGGCGGTATCGCACCCCGGTTGCTTGTGCACGACGCCCACGGGGCCGAAATGATAAGGCTTGCAGCAAGGTTCGGCCGGGGATTACCTTCGGATGTTATTCCGCTGGAATTGAAAGTGATATCCGGGTTCGGTCATTCGGAAATGCTGGCCGCGCTGGCGCATGGATTTGCGCGTGTGGATGTGCTGCTGGCACCGACAACGGAACGGGATGCGCTGGATCGCGAAATTGAACTGGCACGTGCCATAACCAGTTTGGGTGGGATCGGGTTCATTGAAGAGGTGGACCCTGATGCGATGGCTGACTTGCTGTATGCGCAAAAGGTACCCCAACCGTTGGCAGATCCGGTCTTGCCGCTTGGCAACCGCCGACAAATCGCACGGCTGGCAGCACAGGCCCTTAACCCGCAGGCTGGTGCCCCGCTGCCATTGCCTGAAGGTTCGCCTTACGGTGCAGTTGCAGTGAATACAGACAGTTGCACACTCTGTCTTAGTTGTGTGTCGCTGTGCCCGTCCGGGGCTTTGATGGATAACCCTGACAAGCCCCAGCTGAACTTTCAGCAGGATGCGTGCCTGCAATGCGGATTGTGCAAGACGATCTGCCCCGAAGACGCGATCACCTTGGTGCCGCAACTGGACCTGAGCGATGCCGCTCTGTCTCAGCAGGTGTTGAACGAGGAAGAGCCATTTGCCTGCATCGAATGCGGGGCTTTGTTTGGGGTTAAATCAACCGTTGAACGGATCATGGAAAGGCTTTCGGGCACGCACCCGATGTTTGCCACTACGGATCAAGCACGAATGATCCAAATGTGTGACAATTGTCGGGTGAATGCCCATTTCCAGCAGCAGGACAATCCGTTCCAGTCAAAACCCAAGCCTCGGGTCGTTACCACCGAGGATTACTATTCGGACAGAAAGGATCACTGAAGCTTTAGCGGCGCGCCCAGATCTGCGGCGTCAATGCGCGAAACAAATGCCAGGATGGCTTCAAGATCGTCCAATGTCATCTTGACCGGGTAAATTGGGGATGGACGTTCGGGATCAAAGGGGGGTGTCAACCCGTCGATCTGCGTGAATGCGGGGTGAGGGTTAAGGGCAAAGAACGCCTCGAACCGTTCCGACCAATCAGGCATCGCGCGCAGAACCGCGAAAGAGGGGGTTGATCCAAGCCCGCTCATCCGGTTGCGGGGGCCAATCACGTGACATCGACCACAATGGGTCATCGATAGTTCTTCACCCAACACGGTGTTGCCGTCCAGGGTATCGTCCGACTGGGTGATCTTGGGATCAAAACTGGCGCTGAACGGTTCACCCACCGCAGGAAGAAAACCTTCGACAGTGCGCTTGCCGATCTCTGATTGCAGCCATTCAAGAAAACGGCCCTGGCGGTCGTTGTCTTCGATCCGCAGGTGATAGATCACGTCGTCGCGGGCAAAGACAGGATCGCCGGGCGGCGCGGTTTCCAGCACCATGACACCGGCATCATCTGCGACAACGCGTATCCCGGTCTTGAGAGAGAAGCGAGGAAGGATATGTTGCAACAGACCGGAGTCGTTAACCTCTGCCGGGGCCGCAAGGCCGATTGCCTCCTGCGACAAGGAGGGGGTGGCGGTGAGCGTCAGGCTCAGGCACAACAAGACAAGGCGCATGGTTTAGCCTAACTATGAAGGCCATTACGCGTCAAATGAACAGAAAGAGACGGAGACACATGCAATGAGCGGCGACCAATACATGTCGGCACGCACGCCCCTGTCGGCGGGACAGATAAAGGAGAGAACAGCATGAGTGTTCGTGACGCGGTTCTGGCGAACCTGAAAAAGATCACCGATCCGGTTTCAGGTCAGGACATTGTCAGTGCAGGTATCGTGCGTGCGCTGAATGTCGAGGGCGATACCGTTCGCTTTGTCCTGGAGATCGATCCCAAGCATGCCGAAAAGATGGAACCTGTGCGCGCAACAGCTGAAAAGGCCGCACAGATGGTTGAGGGCGTCGTAAATGTATCGGCCCTGTTGACTGCGCATTCCGATAAGGCGCCGCCGGATCTGAAGCCGAAACCCAAGCCCTCGCAAACTGGACCGCAGGCCGTTCCCGGTGTTGACCGGATCATCGCGGTTGCCTCTGGCAAGGGGGGGGTGGGCAAATCCACCGTGTCGGCCAATCTGGCCTGTGCACTGGCCGCAGAAGGGCGGCGCGTGGGTTTGCTGGACGCGGATGTTTACGGGCCGTCGCAGCCTCGGATGTTGGGTGTCTCGGGCCGTCCGGCCAGCCCCGATGGCAAGACTATCCTGCCGCTGCGCAACCACGGCGTCACCATGATGTCGATGGGGTTGATGACCAATGAAGGGCAGGCGGTTGTCTGGCGGGGTCCGATGCTGATGGGCGCGTTGCAACAGATGATGAGCCAGGTGCAATGGGGTGCCTTGGACGTGCTGATCGTCGACCTGCCGCCCGGCACCGGTGACGTGCAACTGACGCTGAGCCAGAAGTTCCAAGTGGACGGCGCAATTGTCGTCTCGACGCCGCAGGATGTGGCGCTGATTGATGCCCGCAAAGGGATCGACATGTTCAATCAGCTCAAGACACCTATCGTTGGGATGATCGAAAACATGTCCACGCATATCTGCTCGAACTGTGGGCATGAAGAACACGTCTTTGGTCATGGTGGTGTCAAGTCCGAGGCCGAGGCGATGGGCGTGCCACTGCTGGGTGAAATCCCGTTACATCTGGACATTCGTGTCGCCGCAGACGGTGGCGCGCCTATTGTGGTCAGCAAACCGGACAGCCCTCAGGCCGAGGCTTTCCGCAAGATCGCCCGCGACATGATCGCCACAGGCACCGCATGAGCCAACCGGTCTTTCCCCCTTTGTTGACGGGCCACCCGGTTCAGGGTGGGGAAGACCCGTTTGAACGCGCCCAGGCTATGGCGGCGCTGGGCTGCGATGCGGGGGCGGTTGTTCATAACATTCATGCTGATTACCTGCGCGTTGCGATCGTATTTGCGCCCGAGGTGCCGCTTCGGGACGCGATGGCGATGCTGCCGCTTTGTGCTGTTGGGTTTCAGAATGCGCTGGGCGCTCTGGCCCCACCCGAAGTGGCGGTGCATTTGGGGTGGGACGGTCTGATCTGTGTGAATGGCGCGAAATGCGGTGTGTTCCGTGTTTCGGCCTCCGGTGAAAACGCGGAAGAAGAACCGGATTGGTTGATTGTCGGCTGGGAGCTCGCATTGATGCAAACCAGCACCGCGCCCGGCGAAACGCCGGATGTCACAGCCCTTTATGATGAAGGCTGTGCCGAGGTTTCGGCCACGCAACTGGTCGAAAGCTGGTCACGCCATATGCTGACCTGGCTCAACCGCTGGCAGGAGGATGGCAACGCGCCCCTGCATGCCGAATGGATGGGCCTGCTGCGTGGCGTAGGTGAGCCACTGGTCGATGGCGGTGTATTCCTTGGTACGGATGAGCGGTTTGGAATGCTGATCCGCGACGGGGTCAACACCCGTCTGCGCCCGCTGACGGAACTATTGGAGAACGGACGATGAAACTGGCCCGCGCGATCCATTTCGATGAAAGCGACATGAACGTGTTCCATTCTCCGGCACGTACCGGCGAATGGTGCGTTTCGGGCGGATTCGAGTTTTCGAACTGGAGCGGCGCAGATCTGGAAGGCAAGGCGCGTCAGGCTTTTGCGAATGGCTGGCTGGGGCTGGAAACCTTTGGCCGAGTGACGTTTGTGGCGGTAACCCAGATCGAAGCGGCTGAAAGGGATCAGATCACCCGCAATCTGGCAGAACATTTCGTGCAGTATTACGGAGCGCCCTCGGTCGAAGCGGCATTGATCGTGGCACAGAACGAAATCGATCACATGTCAGAGCTGTGTGAAGACCATGCCGCCAACACGCTGCTGACCGTCGCCAGAGAATTGTCTGAGACAGGAGTGCACGAAGCCTTTCGTGTGATCACTCCGCAAGACGCACAGCTAGAGGTTCTGGCGGTGCATGGGTCGCTGGACGACTAGTAAGGGTCGACAAACCCGCCGAACTGACCGCGCTTGAAGATCAGACCCTTGCCGGTGCGGTACATGACCTGATCCACATGACCGACAATGATCAGATGATCTCCGGCCTCGTGCCGGGCATGCAAACGGCAGTCAAACCGTGCCAGGCAATTGGCCAGCTGCGGGCGATCAGCCTCGTCCGTCGTCCACTCGGCATGGGTGAAATCGACACCGTCACGAGCAAATCTTAGCGCCTGATCCTGTTGATCCTGAGCCATGACGTGGATCGAGTAATGCGTGCAGGTGCTGAAAGTGTCGAAGCGGTTTGACTCTCTGGCCAGGCACCACAACACCAACGGCGGATTCAGGGACACTGACGCGAACGAGTTTACGGTGATTGCACGCGGGCCGTCTTCGGTTTGCGCAGTTATCACGGTGACTCCCGTTCCGAAACATCCCAGCGCCTCACGAAAGGCGTGGCTTTGATCCGGGGTCGGTGTGAAAATCTTTTCCGTCATATCGCGCGCGTGTTCCTTGGCCGCGCATCAGGTGCCATGCGTGGCCCGGATTGTCCACGAAAAGCTGAACGGCGTTTGCAAATTTCAGCGTTAATTCAGGTCTTCCAGAAGACGCCCGTGTTTGCGGGTCTGGACGATGACTTCGCCAAAGGTGTTCAACCCGCGGGCCTGCAGGATGGGCAGCATCTTGACCAGTGCCTCGGCTGTTGCCACTGCGTCACCCAATGCCGTATGGCGCAGCGCCTCGGGGATAGTGATGTCCAGCCGTTCACAAAGTGCGTCCAGTGTATGTGTATCGCTCGCGCCGAACAAAACAGCCGACAACAGAACAGTGTCGAGTATCGGGTGATCCCATTCGACTTCCATACGCATGGCATGGCGGCGCAGGAACGCCATGTCGAACGGGGCGTTATGGGCTACGATCACCGCATCGCGTGAGAATTGGTGAAACACACGCCCGGCTTTGACGATATCCGGCGCGCCCTGAACCATGCGATCACTGATCTTGTGCACGCGGGTCGAGGCGGCAGGGATCGGAATACCCGGATCAACAAGCATGTCCAGATGCTCGCCCGCGACGATCTTGCCTTTCACAACGCGGACCGCGCCGATTTGAACGATCTCATCCTTGTGTGGCAGCAAGCCGGTTGTTTCCGTGTCGAAGACCACAAAACACAGATCCAGCAAAGAGCGGTTTTCGAACGCGCCGTCACCCGGCGTGTCCAGCAATTCAAAATCATAGACCAACGGGCGGGCCTCATCTGGCGACATACGGGCAACGCTGTCTTCGAACACCAGCATGTAACCGGGTGCGTCCCCCAGTGGCTTCATGCGGGCCGAATAGGTTTGTCGGCCGTCCACGCTGGTCAGGGTGCAGAAGACATCCTTACCAGATTTGCACAACTTCCCATACGCGTCCGTCAACCCCGTCGATTCGATGTATTCGAAGAGCGAGGCGTTCAGGCGGGGATGCGCGATCTGGGCCAGCACCTCGGCCGCCTGTCCGTCATACAAAACGATTTGGTGTTTCGGACTGGCCAGCAACATGGCGACCGGGATTTCGGTCAGAAGGGCAGTGAGGCGCTGTTTTTCCGCCGCCAGATGAGCGGTTTCGGCTGCCACCGCCTCGGCCGTGTGCATGGCATTTGCGGCAAGTTGCTCGGCCAGGCCGGCCGCTGCTGGGGCCAGATCGCCTAGGTATCGCGCGGCCTGCATGTCCAGATCGGTGCTGACACCGGCATGAGCGCGGGCCCGCAGTTGCGCTGAAAGCCGTTCGATCGGCTTGGCGACATTGTCGTCAAACAACAGCCAGACACCTGCGATCAAAGCCAGCAACCCAAACCCGATCAGAACCTCGGCAAAGATGAAGTCATCAAACAGGTCAGGTTGTGCGGCCCGGGCATAGGTGATCCACAGGGCGGCGGAACTAATTGATATCCCGCCGAGCGCGAGCAGACAGAAAAACAGAAATATCCTGAGCCTGAGGCTTAACCCTGTGAGCATGGTCAAACCCCGCAGGTGGCGTCAATGATGGGGTCGGCAGGCCCGGCAGATATCCAGTCTGCATTCAGCAGACGTCCGTCATCGGAAAACTCAGCACCGTCCGCAAGGTTGGCGCGACGATTCTCGGCACAGTTTACGGCCACGGGCAGTTTTGAAACCGGGGCCCAGCGGCCGAAGAAGTAAAGATCGACAAGCCGTTGATCTGGCACGTTTTCGTTTGTTCGCACCGACACGGTATCGATGGCGGCAAAGCGGTCGACGAAGGGCATGGCGTAGGTCCACGGGCGGTAGAGGGCGCGGCTTTCAACCTCTTGCACGATTGCCATCTCCTTGGGAAGCTGTTCGCGCGTACGGTCATACCAGGAATATTCGCTGGAAATTGTCACAGCGATCATCCCCAAACCCGCCGCGACCGGAGTAACCCATTTGGGCAACCGCCCTCCGGTCAGCTTGTTCAGCACAAGTACGATGCCCGCAAACGCGAAGCCCGCAAAAACAGTGCCGATCAATTCCAGAAACATCGTGTCACTCCGTTCTTCAGATGCATGTCAGCCCAGCATTCCCTTGCCGTGGCCGACCGCCGATTGCATCGTTTTTACCACAACGAAGGCGTCACGAAGATGACTTCGCTCAAAGTCCGAAAGATCGGAAGGTGGCAGATAATTGTCTGGTTTCTTGCCCGATTTGACCAGTTGGACCTGATGTTCCAGCCGGGTTTCGGCGATCAGATCATAGGCGTCCAGTAAATCGTGTGCGCCCGACGCGCTGAGAACGCCATTGGCCTCAGCCGCTTTCAGGCGGGCGCGGGTATTGGCCTCGGGCAGTTCGCCTTGCAAGGCGTAGATCCGCGCCAGATCCACTACCGGAACAACACCATTGTGTTTCAGATCCAGCGTATTGCGATGTTCGCCCGACCGGATGGTCGCAAACCCACGCAGCAACCCCAGCGGCGGCGTGTGTTTCAACGAGTTCGAGATCATATGCGCAACAAAGATCGAATTGGCCCGAGCTGCGGCCAATGTGTCGGCCTGCAGGTCGGCGAACAGGTCGAACGCGCCGCCAATCGGGCGCAAGTCAAACATGACTGATGCCAGCATCTGCGCTTCGGGGTTCGGTTTGGCGATCCATCCCTTGAAATAGTCGCGCCAGACACGCACCGGCTGACACCAGCGCGGATTGGTCGCCATCATGTCGCCGGGACAATAGAAATAGCCACAGGTATCCAGCCCGTCCGACACGAACCTGGCCAGCTTTGTAAAGTATTCCATATCCGCATCGGTCACGCCGTCATCCAACATCAGGCAGTTGTCCTGATCCGACACGCCTGTCTGCTCCTGCCGCCCTTGCGAGCCGCAGGCCAGCCACAGATACGGCACAGGGGGCGGGCCCAGTTTCTGTTCGGCAAGGGCCAGAAGGCGCCGGGTAACCGTGTCAGCAATGTCGGTGATCAGGCGCGTGACGATTTCGTGCCGGTTCCCGCCTGCAACCAGTTGCACCAGCAGCTGTGGGATTTCTGCCGTTACCCGCGCCATATCTTCGGCGGTATTTGCCTGCGCGATGCGTCGCACCAGTTCGGCCGAGTTCACAGCCTGATAATGTGTCAGGTCGGTTTGTGTGACAATACCGACCAGCCGACCGCCCTCGGAAATCGGGACGTGGCCGATGCCGCGTTCCATCATGATGTGCAGAACGTCGGAACCGATGTCGCCGGGTGACAGGGTGACGGGGTTCGCGGTCATGATCTCGGAAATTGGCGTGGAAGGAGGCAGGCCGTCCGCAACGTATTTGCCCGAGATATCCCGCAGCGTCGCGATGCCCTGCAACGTGTCGCCGTCCGTGATGCACAGCGACGAGATGTGCTTGTCGCGCATGATCTGCGCCGCTTTCTGAACTGGCGTATCCGCGGGGCAGGTGGCCGGGTTATGTGCCATCAGAATATCAATGGAACTGGTCGCAAGGCTTTGCGGGCTGCTGCGGTCGCCGCGTGTCCGGTCGAAGAATTTGGCGACCACATCGTGACCATCGATCAACTCGCGCACCAGATCCGGTGGCAAAACAATCAGGACTGACGGAGTGTGCGCACGCGCCTTGGTAGCTGCCTTGCCGTCTTTCAGCAGCCCGCGCTCTCCAAAAGAATTGCGCAAGCCCAGTTGAGAGACAACGGCACCATTTTCATCGGTGATTTCAACCTGTCCTTCATAGATCACGAACACACCGGGAAGCGCATGGCCCAGTTCATAGACTGAGGTGTCTTCCTCGACTTCCCAGACCTCGATCTGTTTTACGATCTGATCCAGTGCATCAGCCGGTAACGCGTCATAGGGATGAACGGATTTCAGAAACCGGGCGATTTCATCGTGGGACAGGGGCATCTGATGTCTCCGATGTTCTGGTGAAAAAATCCCGCCCAGTGGTATGCCGGGCGGGAGTAGTGGATCGAAAGACGCGGTCGAAGGCAAGAGCCAACGACCGCATCATGCTCACTTGTTCTGAGCTGCACCCGCACCACGGGGAATGCGAACGCTTTCGACCAGTTCCTTGATCTCCTGCGGAGTTTCCTTGGTCATGCCAGCCACAACATAGGCGACAGCGAAGTTGACCATGGCACCGACAGCGCCGAACGAGGTCGACTGGATCGGACCCAGCAACGGATCGGCATCGGTGAACGAGTTGGTGTCCGGAATGAACAGCCATCCCTTGTGCAGGAAGATGTAGACCAGTGTAACGACCAGACCTGCCAGCATACCTGCAACAGCACCGGTGTTGTTGATGCGGGTCGAGAAGATCCCCATCATCAGTGCCGGGAAGATCGAGGCTGCCGCCAGACCAAAGGCCAGAGCAACAGTCTGTGCTGCAAAGCCCGGAGGATTCAGACCCAGCCAGGTCGCTACAGCAATCGCCACAGCCATCGCAATCCGTGCCGACAGAAGCTCGCCTTTTTCCGAGATCTGCGGGTTGATTGCGCCCTTGATCAGGTCGTGAGACACGGCCGACGAAATCGCCAGCAGCAGGCCCGCAGCAGTCGACAGAGCAGCCGCAAGACCACCGGCAGCGACCAGACCAATCACCCAACCGGGCAGGTTGGCAATCTCGGGGTTGGCCAGGACCAGGATGTCGCGGTTGAACTTGGTCAGTTCGTTACCGACCCAGCCTTTTTGTTCCGCAATCGCCTGCATCGATTCAGACTTGTCATTGTAGTACTGAATCTTGCCGTCGCCGTTCTTGTCTTCCCAATCCAGCAGACCGGTTTTCTGCCATGTGGCCATCCAGTCGTACCGAGCATCATTGTCGATCTGTTCGACTGTAACGGCACCACCTTCGATGCCACCATTGGGCCACATCATGTCGGTGATGTTCAGACGGGCCATTGCGCCAACAGCCGGAGCGGTCAGATACAGCAGCGCGATGAAGACCAACGCCCAGCCAGCCGACCAGCGTGCATCAGCAACTTTGGGAACGGTGAAGAAGCGCATGATAACGTGCGGCAGACCGGCAGTACCGATCATCAGCGACAGGGTGAACAGCACCATGTTCAGCGTGTTCGAGTGATGGGCCGTGTATTCGTTGAAGCCCAGCTCTGTCACGATGCCGTCCAGCTTGGTCAGCAGCGGTACACCGCTTGCAGTGTCGCCAAACAGACCCAGCGCCGGAATCGGAGTGCCAGTCAGCTGTAGCGAGATAAAGATGGCAGGGATGGTGTAAGCGGTGATCAGCACGCAGTACTGAGCGACCTGTGTATAGGTCACGCCCTTCATCCCTCCGAACACCGCGTAGGCAAACACAACGCCTGCACCGATCAACAGCCCGGTGGTGTTCGACACTTCCAAGAAGCGGCCAAAGGCAACCCCAACACCGGTCATCTGACCGATAACGTAGGTCACCGATGCAACAATCAGACAGATCACCGCAACGATGCGTGCTGTCTGGCTGTAGAAGCGGTCGCCGATGAACTCCGACACGGTGAACTTGCCGAACTTCCGCAGGTAAGGCGCAAGCAGCAGGGCCAACAGCACGTAGCCACCCGTCCACCCCATCAGGAAGGTCGAGTTGTCATAGCCGGTAAAGGCAATCAGGCCCGCCATCGAGATGAACGAGGCCGCAGACATCCAGTCTGCCGCTGTCGCCATACCGTTGGTGACCGGGTGTACGCCGCGACCGGCGGCGTAGAACTCTGATGTGGAACCCGCGCGGGCCCAGATCGCGATGCCGATGTACAGCGCAAAGGATGCGCCGACAAACAGCAGGTTGATGGTAAACTGATCCATTATCCCCGCTCTCCCTTACTCTTCATCCACGCCGTGTTCGGCGTCCAGCTTGTTCATGCGCCAGGCGTAGTTGAAGATCAGCACCAGAAAGACCAGGATCGATCCTTGCTGAGCGAACCAAAAGCCCAGATCAGTACCGCCGACGGCGATGCCCGACAGCAGCGGACGCAGCAGGATGCCGAATCCAAATGACACCAGCGCCCAGATTACGAGGCTGATGTAGATGAGGCGCAGGTTGGCCTGCCAATAGCCCTTGTCGGCTTCGGCTGCCTGCGCGGAGTTTGTAGATTGATCCGCCATTGCGGGTTCCTCCTTCGCTTCCTCGTTTGGCGGCCCGGTGCCCAACTCCTCCAGTGCGTCGGTCCGCTTCTCGACAATGCCCAACACCGTGTGGTGACAGGCAAAACTCCACCAGTCCGCCAAGGCGGTCTTTTGAAGTATTCTTTTTAGGATCAAAGCCTTGTGGCTTTTCTCCTCCCCTTAACTCATTATGTCGCTGACGATCCCTTCGAGATCGCCTGCGATATCTTCGATCCTGCCCATAGCATTGATGCGTTTCAGAACACCGTGACTGTCGTAGTAGGTGATCAACGGCGCGGTCTGTGCGTGATAAGCCGCCAGGCGCGAAGCCACTGTTTCAGCGTTGTCATCCGCGCGGCGCTTGAATTCGGTGCTGCCGCACTTGTCGCACTTACCGTCTTCGGCAGGCTTCTTAAACTGGTCGTGGTACCCTTCACCGCAGCCCGCGCAGGTGTAGCGGCCCGAGATGCGGATCACCATTTCTGCATCTTCCACTTCCAGGCTGATTGCTGCGTTGATCTTTTGGTCATTGGACGCCAGCAGACCATCCAGCGCCTCGGCCTGAACCGTTGTGCGGGGGAACCCATCCAGAATGACACCCTTGGCGCAATCTGGTTGCGCCATACGGTCGCGCAGGATCGCAATGACGATGTCGTCACTGACCAGATCACCGGCTTCCATCACGGCTTTGGCGGTTTTGCCTGCTTCGGTACCTGCGGCAACGGCTTCGCGCAGCAGGTCACCCGTGCTGAGTTGAACAAGTCCGAATTTTTCTTCCAGCATCCGGGCCTGCGTGCCCTTCCCGGCGCCCGGAGGGCCGAGAAGGATAAGAACTGCGGGTGTGGTGATTGTGGCAGCTTCCATCACATCCTCACTTGTTCGCGCGGTTTTCGATCAGGTCTTCGACCACCGACGGGTCGGCCAGCGTCGAAGTGTCACCCAGCGAACCGAAGTCGTTTTCGGCGATCTTGCGCAGGATGCGACGCATGATCTTGCCCGAACGTGTTTTGGGCAGGCCCGGGGCCCACTGGATCACATCGGGGCTGGCGATCGGTCCGATCTCGGTCCGGACCCAGGTGCGCAACTCCTTGCGGAGCTCTTCGCTTGGTTCACGGTCGTTCATCAAAGTGACATAGCAATAAATGCCTTGCCCCTTGATTTCATGAGGATATCCGACAACAGCAGCTTCTGCCACGGCGGCGTGCGCAACCAGTGCGCTTTCCACCTCGGCCGTTCCCATACGGTGGCCCGACACGTTGATCACATCGTCCACGCGCCCGGTGATCCAGTAGTCGCCATCTTCATCGCGACGGCAGCCATCACCAGTGAAGTAGTAGCCTTTGTAATCCGAGAAATAGGTCTTTTCGAACCGCTCATGATCGCCCCAGACGGTGCGCATCTGGCCCGGCCAGCTGTCTTTGATGCAGAGCACACCCTCGACACCATTGCCTTCGATCTCGACGCCGGACTGCGGGTCCAACACCACCGGTTCGATGCCAAAGAACGGCTTCATTGCCGATCCGGGTTTCATTGCATGGGCACCGGGCAGGGGGGTCATCAGGTGACCGCCGGTTTCCGTTTGCCACCATGTATCCACGATGGGACATTTGCCCTTGCCGACGACATCGTTGTACCAGTTCCAGGCTTCGGGGTTGATCGGCTCACCCACGGTTCCCAAAGTGCGCAGATCGCTGAGGTCGCATTTCTCGACAAACTCTTTGCCCTGACCCATCAGGGCGCGGATCGCTGTAGGCGCGGTGTAGAACTGGTTCACCTTGTGCTTTTCGCAGACCTGCCAGAAACGCGAGGCGTCCGGGAAGGTTGGTACACCTTCAAACATCAGCGTCGTCGCACCGTTGGCCAGCGGGCCATAGACGATGTAGCTGTGGCCGGTCACCCAGCCCACATCCGCAGTACACCAATACACGTCGCCTTCGTGATAATCGAAGGTGATCTCGTGCGTCATTGCGGCGTAAACCAGATAGCCGCCGGTTGTGTGAACAACGCCTTTTGGCTGACCGGTCGAGCCAGAGGTGTATAGGATGAACAGCGGATCTTCGGCGCTCATTTCGGCTGGTGCGCAGTAGTCGTCCGCCTCAAGGGCCATTTCGTTGTAATCAAAGTCACGACCGTCGATCCAGGTGGTCTGACCACCGGTGCGTTTTACGACAAGGCACTTGACGGTATCCTTGCAGTGCAGCAGCGCCGCGTCGGCATTGGATTTCAGGGGCGTTTTACGACCACCGCGCGGAGCCTCGTCCGCAGTTATGACGACTTTGGCGTCACAGCCATTGATCCGGGCCGCCAACGCGTCCGGCGAGAAGCCTGCAAAAACTATAGAGTGAATTGCGCCGATCCGCGCACAGGCCAGCATGGCATATGCAGCCTCGGGGATCATCGGCAGATAAATGACGACGCGGTCGCCTTTGCGCACCCCCAAAGATTCAAGGACATTTGCCATGCGGCAAGTGCGGCGGTGCAACTCTGCGTAAGAGATGTGCTGAGCCGGATCATTTGGATCGTCCGGCTCCCAGATGATTGCCGTTTGATCACCGCGGGTTTTCAGGTGGCGATCCAGGCAGTTGGCCGAAACATTCAAGGTGCCATCGGCATACCAGTTTATCTTAACCGAACCGAAATCGTAGTTAACGTCTTTGACCTGGGTGAAGGGTTTGATCCAGTCAACGCGCTTGCCTTGCTCGCCCCAGAATGCGTCGGGGTCGCTGATCGAAGCGGCGTACATGTCGGAATATTTTTCGGCATCAACATGCGCACGTGCGACGGTTTCTGCGGATGGCGGATAGGTCTTGGCATCTGCCTGGGCAGCGGTGGTCATTTTTGAGGCTCCTCCCTCTGGACTGGATTTCGTTGGGATATTTTTTGCCACTTGGTCCGGCAATGTCGATCCCGTTCCTCCCCGAGGTCGAATATTACCGAGTTCTGAAAATAAATAAATAAATTGCCGGAATCCCTGAATTTATTTGTAAAGAAATTTCTAACTATGGTCGCACGTAGTAAAGAAAGTTCGAAAATTCCGTAAAAACATATTTAAAATAAACGGATATGTGTAACACATTTCCTGCCTGCGATGCTTGGCATAAGCGGGTGTCGGTCCGTGAACATCTGGTTTTTCTTCGTGCGCAATCCAAGCGGGAACTCCTTCCGAGGCCGGCGGATTACCAGCGCAGGGTTGGCACATTAGAATGTTGGCGCTAGCTTGATCCTCAAGCGCCTCGGGAGGAGGCGCATCAATGGGAGATCAAATGATGAAAAACATGTTGAGCGGCGCCGCCGTCGCCGCCCTGAGCTTTGCCTTTGTCGGCGAAGCTTTTGCTACTGAATGGAACGCATCGGTCTGGGGCAAGCGTCGAGCCTTCACCGAACATGTTGAAAAACTAGCCGAGCTTGTCAGTGAAAAAACCGGTGGCGAATTCACCATCAATGTCAGCTATGGCGGTTTGTCCAAGCCGCGTGAAAATCTGGACGGTATTGAAATCGGCGCATTCGAGATGGCTCAGTTCTGTGCGGGTTACCACCGCGACAAAAACCGCGCGATTACCGTTCTGGAGTTGCCTTTTCTCGGCGTGAACAACTTGCAGGAGGAGGTGGCGGTAAGCCATGCGGTATATGACCATCCCGCAGTCAAGGATGAGATGGCCCAATGGAACGCCCGCATCATCATGACCTCACCTATGCCACAGTATAATCTGGTCGGCACCGGCGAGCCGCGCGATGAGCTGGCTGATTTTGAAGGAATGCGGGTCCGGGCCACTGGTGGTTTGGGGCAAGCCTTCGAGGCAGTCGGAGGCGTTCCGACATCAGTTCCCGCAACCGAAGCGTTCAATGCAATGGAATCCGGTGTGGTCGATACCGTGGCCTTTGCCCAGCACGCACATCTGTCTTTCGGGACGATCAACGAAGCCGACTGGTGGACGGCTAACCTGAACCCGGGAACGGTAAACTGCCCGGTCGTGGTCAACATTGACGCTTACGAGGCTCTGCCGGCTGCGCATCGCGAGGCACTGGACAGCTCGATTGATGAGGCCATTGCGCACTACCTCGCGAATTATGGCGGATTGCTCGAGCAATGGGACAGCGTTCTCCAAGAAAAGGGTGTGCAGAAAGTCATGATCGACGATGCCGTGATCGCGGAGTTCCGCACCAAGGCAGCCGATCCAATCCGTGAAAAGTGGATCGCGGACATGACAGCACAGGGGCTGCCAGCGCAGGATCTTTATGATCTCGTGCAGATGACGCTGACGCAACAGCGCGGCGGCAACTGATCCTGAATCCGGGTGCCTGCCAGGCACCCGGCACACGAATATTGGGGAACACTGGAATGGCAGGACAGGCCACAGTGCTGGTGGACGGAAGTCGTTTGAGCCAGCTGGATCAGCAGTTGTTGAAACTGGAGCGTTTTCTGGCGCTCATCAGCGGTTTGGCAGTATTTGGCTTGATGGTCCTGGCCGTTATCTCGGTCAGTGGGCGCAATGCCCTGAATGCCCCATTGCCGGGATATGTTGACTGGATCGAACAGGCGATGCCATTGATCGCATTTCTTGGTATTTCTTATGTTCAACGCGACGGTGGCCACATCCGAATGGACATCGTTCTGTCGCGCCTTCACGGCAGAGGGCTGTGGTTGTTCGAACTGATCTCGGTAGTTTTGATCCTGCTTCTGATGCTTGCGTTGGTTTGGGGCAGCTGGTCTCACTTCGACCGCTCCTTTGATTTCGGCGCACCATTGTGGAGTCGGGACAGTTCCATTGATATCGGAATTCCGCTGTGGCCCGCCAAACTACTGGCCCCTATCGCGTTTTCTGTTCTGTGCCTGCGGCTTGCCTTGCAGATCTGGGGATATGGCCGGGCTTTTTTGCTGGGACTGGAAGCTCCGGTGGCCGTTCCGTTGATTCAGGACGCGGCAGCACAAGCAGCGGCTGAGGCCGAACAGTTCGAAGGGCAGGACTGATTTATGGACACGATAGAAATTGGCCTCTGGGTCACAGGCGGGCTTCTGGTCTTTGTCGTGGTCGGCATGCGCGTGGCTTTTGCTGCGGGTTTGGCCGGGTTAATTGGGCTGATTTGGATTTTTTGGGCCAAGTTTGGGTATGATCCGGCGCGGTTTGGAAAGGCGCTGACTGTTGCGGTCAAAACCGCCGGGCAAGTGCCGCATTCCAAAGTTGCCTCTCATACTCTTAGCCTGATCCCGACCTTTATCCTGATCGGGTATCTGGCTTACTACGCAGGTCTCACGCGGGCATTGTTCGAGGCTGCAAAACGCTGGGTCGCATGGGTTCCCGGAGGGTTGGCGGTTTCAACCGTATTCGCCACTGCTGGTTTCGCCGCGGTGTCGGGTGCCTCGGTTGCCACCTCTGCCGTCTTCGCCCGCATCGCGATCCCGGAAATGCTGAAGGTCGGCTACAACAAACGCTTTGCTGCTGGTGTGGTGGCCGCCGGAGGAACGCTGGCATCACTGATTCCACCATCGGCTATTCTGGTGATCTACGCGATCATCGTCGAGCAGGATGTCGGGAAGCTGCTGTTGGCGGGGTTCATTCCGGGCGCGTTTTCAGCGATCATCTATGCCGTGCTGATTGTCGGGATCGCTGTGATATTTAAATCCGTCGGTCCTCCGGTCACAGGCTTTACATGGAAACAGCGCTTTTCGGCCCTTCCCGGAGCCATTCCTATTGTCGCCGTCATCCTGATTATCATCTGCTTTGTCTATAACCCGTTTGGTGAAAAAGCGTGGGGCACACCGACGGAAGGCGGCGCAATCGGCGCCTTCATTGTCTTCTGCTTCGCGCTGTTTCACGGCATGCGTTGGAGCGAGTTCAAATCCGCGTTGCTAGAGACGGCCAAGCTTACTGCGATGATCTTTTCGATCATCTGGGGCGTTCTGATCTATGTGCGGTTTCTAGGGTTCGCAGACCTTCCCGGCGCCTTTTCTGACTGGATAACTGGGCTCGAGATGGCGCCCATGTTGATCCTGATCTGTATTCTTCTTGCCTACGCCGTGTTGGGCATGTTCATGGATGCGATTGGAATGCTGCTCTTGACCTTACCTGTTGTTTATCCGGCGGTCATGGCGCTGAACGGTGGTGAATCTGTCAGTGCCGCAGACAGTGCGTTTGGCATGTCCGGCCCTATGTGCGCGATCTGGTTCGGAATTCTGGTAGTCAAGATGGCCGAATTCTGTCTGATCACACCGCCCATCGGACTCAACTGCTTTGTCGTCGCCGGGGTGCGACCGGATTTGAGTGTTCAGGATGTTTTCAGGGGTGTGACACCCTTTTTCGTGGCCGACGCGCTGACCATAGCAATGCTCGTGGCTTTCCCTGGTATTGTACTCTACCTGCCATCGCTTGCGGGGTAGGTAGGATGCGAGGCTCTGCCTCGCGCTCCGGGATATTTAAAGCCAGATGAAGAACGGATCCCCTGCTTCATCTGGCCAATAAATATCCCGGGGGAGGCGCCCGGCACGGGCGGCGGGGGCAGAGCCTCCTTAGGCGCGCCTAACCGGCCCGCATCAGCATTCCGAACAGGTCGCGCGGATCGTCCGGGTCGGCCAACATGTCCAGAGGCTCAAAGAACGCAGTGCCTTCGATCACCTGCTTGACATAGCGCAGGGCTGAGAAATCTTCGATCGCGAAGCCAACGCTGTCGAACAGGGTGATTTGGCGGTCGTCGGTGCGCCCTTTGGCGGCACCGGTCATAACCTGCCACATCTCGGTCACGGGATGATCGGCATCCAGCGCCTGAATCTCGCCCTCGATCCGGGTTTGCTCAGGGTATTCGACGAAGATGTCTGAGCGTAGCAGGATATCGCGATGCAATTCAGTCTTGCCGGGACAATCGCCACCGATGGCGTTGATGTGGACGCCGGGGCCGACCATGTTGTCGGTGAGGATGGTGGCGTATTTCTTGTCGGCCGTGCAGGTGGTGATGATCTGAGCGCCTTCAATAGCGTCTTCCGGCGCCTTGCATGGGATGACCGTCAGGCCTTTGCCTTGCAGGTTTGCGGTGCATTTCGCTGTTGCACCAGGATCGGTGTCATAAAGCCGGACAGTGTCGATCCCGCACATTGCCTTGAAAGCGAGGCATTGAAACTCGGACTGCGCCCCATTGCCGATCATGGACATGGTGGTGGCATTCTTTGGGGCAAGATAGCGCCCGACCAGAGCAGACGTTGCCGCCGTGCGCAACGCCGTCAGCATCGTCATTTCGGTCAGCAGGGTGGGGTACCCAGTGTATACATCCGCCAGCAATCCGAATGCGGTCACTGTTTGCAGCCCCTCTGAGGTGTTTTTGGGATGGCCGTTCACGTATTTGAACCCATATGCCTCACCATCCGAGGTGGGCATCAATTCAATCACACCGTGGGGAGAATGCGCCGGGATACGGGGTGTCTTGTCAAAGCTCTCCCACCGTTTGAAATCGGATTCGATCTGATTGGCGATCTGAACAATCATCTGTTCAACACCGATGTGGTGAACCAGCCGCATCATGTTGTCGACGGACACAAAAGGCACGAGTGCCTTGTCAGAAGGTTGCATCGTACTCTCCTATCGGCGGGCAAGGTGGACGCCTGCAATCATGCAGCGCACTGACCCACCAGCAGTTTCAATTGTTGGGACGGACAGTGGCAAAGGCGTTGCACTGGCTTGGATTATTTTGATTTGATCAGGGGTTAGGGCGCCTAACGCTCGGCTCGACAAGGCCAGCACCAATCCATCGCGTCCCTTCAACTCAATTGCATTCCCCGCAAACTCGGCGATTTGGTCATGAGTCAGATCAATCACGGTTCGACCGGATTCCTCTAACCGATTGCGAATAGTCATGCGGCGGTCGGGGTCCGATATCATGTCGAGGCAGATTAAGGCGTAATGAGTGCCGATCCCCATCAATACGTTGGTATGATAAACGTCCCTGCCTTTTGCGTCACGGGCCTGAAAGGCAATTGGTTCATAGTTGAAATGCGTGCAGAACCGTTCCAGCAAGACCGGGTCGGCGCGATTTGACGTGACCGTATACGCGATGCGGGCAATGTGGTCCAACACCATCGCACCGGTCCCTTCCAGCGCAAGGTTGTCTTGTTCCAGCCCGGAATAGTCTATGACATCCTGCACGCGATACTCGTGTTTGAGCAGTTCGATTACATCGGTTCGCCGCTCGCGTCGGCGAGATGGCACGAACATCGGGTAAACTGCTATGTGACCACCAGGATGTGTGGAAAACCAATTGTTCGGGAAAACGCTGTCGGGTGTGTCGAGATCGCCAAAATCATCAAATACGTGAACAGTGATTCCTGTGTCGCGCAGGCGTTGAACTGCCTGGTCATGCTCATCTCTTGCAGCTTCCGACGTGGTTTCGTCAGACGTGATACTCAGCGTTTGAAACGCGTTGTCATCGCGTGTTTCCGGGTTGGAGGCAAAAGCATGTGGCCGGATCATTACCGCGGCAGATGGTGCTTGTAGCGATAGCATCAGAAACTCCGGGTGGGGCGGTCAAAGATGCGGCGGCCCATAAGTGAAGCGGCCAGATCGACCATCAGCTTTGCCGTGCGGCCACGTTCATCCAGAAACGGGTTCAGTTCGACTAGATCCAGAGAACTGACCAGTCCGCTTTCATGCAGCAGTTCCATGACCAGATGGGCTTCGCGCTCGGTCGCGCCGCCAGGAACAGTGGTGCCGACGGCAGGGGCAATGGCCGGGTCCAGGAAATCAACATCCAACGAGACGTGAAGAAGGGCGTCTTCAGCTTTGACGCGATCCAGAAACGCCAGCAACGGGGCCTTGATCCCATGTTCGTCAATGCTGCGCATGTCGGCCAGCATCGCGCGGTTCTGTTCCAGCGCAGAACGTTCCGCCGGATCGACAGAGCGCAGGCCGATCATACTGACGCGGTCCGTTGGCACGATAGCGGGTAAGGGTGGAAGCGCCTCGAAGCCTGGCCTTCCAGTAAAATAAGCGACGGGTGTCCCATGCAGGTTGCCGCTGTCTGTGCTGTCGGGGGTGTGAAAGTCACTATGCGCATCCAACCATAGAACGAACAGCGGGCGGTCGACCTTAGCAGCATAGGCGGCCATCCCGGTCACGGTTCCCATGGATAATGCATGATCGCCGCCCATGAAGATTGGAATGCCCTGTTCAGCCGCTGTTAATGCGGCCTTGCTCAGCGCTTGTGTCCAACCGATGCATTCGGGCAGCGCGAACAGGTGCGGATGCTCAGGCAAGGCGGTTTCTTCAGGTTGTACGTTGCCCCAATCGCAAACCGAGTGACCAAGTTCGGTCAAGGCCTGATCCAGCCCAGCCACGCGATATGCATCAGGACCCATTCGGCAACCCTGACGCCGTTTTCCGGCGTCCATCGGCGCGCCGACTAAAATGATTTTTTTGCGTTTCATGTGGTTCATTTAGGCCGTCACTGTGTCTTGCGTGAAGAGCACAAAATGCTCAAAATGGTTCAGGAAGTTCCTTAATGGGAAAGAGGTATGGACGAATTGGATAGTCGTCTGCTGGGCGCGTTGCAGCGCGACGCGCGCGCCAGCCTGTCAGAGCTGTCGGAAACGCTTGGTGTGACCCGCACGACGGTGCGCAGCCGTTTGCAACGGCTCAAGCAATCCGGTGAGATCGTCGGTTTTACCGTGTTGACGCGTCGGGATCTGGCGCAAAGCCCGGTACGTGGGCTGATGATGCTGGAAATCGAGGGGCGCGGCACCGAGCGCGTGATGTCCCGGATTGGAGCCATGCGGCAGGTCACAGCGGTCCATTCGACCAACGGCAGTTGGGATTTGATTGCGGAAATCAGTACAGAAACTCTGGCTGAACTGGACGAGGTTTTGTTTCAAATTCGCAAGATTGACGGTGTTACACGTTCGGAAACGAACCTGCTGCTGTCAACGCGCAAGGGGCGGCTCTAGTGCTTTGAGATGAATGCGAATTGTGCCAGAGTTTGTGAGCAGACAGGGTGCGGTTTACCCTAAGGTAGGTCGCTTGCCGTCTAAGGGGTCAGTATATCCGGAAGGCTTACGGCATGACGACATCTGAAAAGGGCGACGAGCCTTTAGCCGGACAATGGGTCGAACGACTTGTTGCCCTGCTGGAAAAACCTTGGCTGCGCATCGCGTTACCGGTCGTTATTACCGGGATTGCCCTTTCGGTTTTGCACGATCTGTCGGCCCATGTGAAATGGTCGGATGTCCAGACCGATATTTCGGCGACATCATGGAAACTGATGTTTTTTGCGGTGTGCTGGACAGCGTTTAGCTTTTTGTCGCTGTCGCTTTATGATGTGTTCGCGGTACAAAGCGTGGCGGACGGGAAGGTGCCGTTACCTGTCGCGGGGATGGCCGGAGCCAGCGGATACGCGGTTTCGAACTGCCTTGGGTTTTCCTACATTACAGGAACTGCGATCCGGTATCGTATATATGCGTCGCTTGGCTTGGACCTTGGCCGGGTGGCTGGCGTAATCGCGACCTCGTGGGTGGCGTTCTGGATGGGTCTGATCCTGATTTTGGGTTTGTTGCTGACCCTGCACCCGGATGGAATATCCAAGGTGATGCCCGTCAGCGAAACGGCCGAAACCATCATAGGATTGTGCTTGCTGGCTGCATTTGTCGCGATGTTCATATGGTTGTCCAGCGGTGGCCGGCGGTTGGCTGTTGCAGGCGTCGGTTTCGATCTGCCCGGCGGGAAACTGGCGGGCCTGCTGACGTTGGCTGCCATTGGCGACCTATTTGGCGCATCCATGGTGCTTTACGTTTTGATGCCGGATGATCTGGGTGTCGGGTACCCGTACTTCTTCACGATCTATATCGCTGCCATTGCCGTTGGGATTCTAAGCCATGCGCCGGGTGGGATCGGCGTGTTTGAGGCGACATTGATTGCCGGTCTGGGGGCGTCGGGCCGTTCGGATGTGATTGCTGCGTTGCTGCTGTACCGGGTGGTTTATACTTTTCTGCCATTTGCAGTCGCCAGCCTTTCCATTGCCGTTGCATCTGCCTTGACGCAAAGACACATGATTGGTGGTGCCGCCATCTGGGTCTATCGCGTGATCCGTCCCATGGTTCCGATGGTCGCGGCCGGGGTTGCCGCGGCGGCCGGAGTGATCTTGCTGGTGTCGGGCGCTTTGCCAGCGGGGGCGCAAAAGCTCGGCACGCTGAAGGATCTGCTTCCCCTATCATTTGTCGAGGCTTCGCATCTTGCAGGCAGCGTCGTAGGCGTATTGCTGTTGCTGGTTTCGCGCGGGTTGTTCCGCAAGCTCTACCGGGCATGGATCGTTGCGATGGTGCTGATGGGGGCAGGGTTCTTTGCTTCGCTTGCAAAGGGGCTCGACATCCACGAAGCGCTTTCAATGCTGGGAACGATTGGTCTGCTGGCTATGTTTCGTGGCGCGTTCTACCGAGTCAGCGGCGCGTCGATATTTAGGCTGAACATCCCATGGCTGATCAGTGTCGTGGTTCTGCTGGCGGTGATTTTCTGGATCGGGCTGTTTGCATATTCGCATGTCGAATACCAAAACGATCTGTGGTGGCAATTTGCCTGGAACGGTGACGCTTCGCGCTTTCTGCGGTCCGGCCTTGTTGTGGCCGTGATCGTGGGCATTGTTGCCGTGAACTCTCTGTTCGGGCGTGAGATACCGACACCGCAGCGGGTTGAAATCCCAGAGGTTGTGGAGCAGCTGGTGATGGAGAGTGAGGATACGGAATCCCAGATCTCGCTTACCGGCGACAAGCAATTCCTGATCTCACCGGATGAGACCGCGTTTATTGCCTACGCCGACACGGGCAATGCGCTGATTTCAAAAGGAGAACCGGTTGGTGACGAGAGGGCCGGGCAGCAACTGATCTGGCAACTTCGGGAAATGGCGGATCGCGAAGGTAAACTCTGCGCGTTCTACAGTGTCTCGACCAAATATCTGCCGACTTTTCTGGATCTTGGACTGTCGATCCTGAAGATTGGCGAGGTTGCGCGGGTGTCATTGCACGACTTCTCGCTGGACGGAAAGTCGCGCAAGCGGTTCCGGCAGGCCAAGAACCGTGCTGAACGCGAAGGATATGTGTTCGAGATCATTCCGAAGGAAGAACTGGCGCCTCTGTTGCCAGACTTGCGTGGGATTTCAGACCGCTGGCTTGCGCAAAAGGCCGGTGCAGAGAAGGGCTTTGCACTGGGGGGATTTGATGATCAATACCTGTCCTATTTCGATCATGCGATCCTGCGTGATGGCAATACCGGCAAGGTCATGGCCTTTGCCAATCTGTTCCAAGGAGGGAACAAGTCCGAGCTGTCACTGGACCTTATGCGTTATGAACCCGATAGCCCAAGTTTCGTCATGGACGCTCTTTTCGCCGACATGATGGATTGGGGCGCGCAGCAGGGGTTTCACTGGTTTTCACTGGGTGCCGCACCGTTCTCAGGGATTGAGAACCGTCAGCTTGCCTCGCTTTGGAACCGGATCGGAGGGTTCGTTTACGAACATGGCGAACAGTTCTACCATTTTGAGGGTCTTCGTGCGTTCAAGCAGAAGTTCGATCCGGAATGGAGCCCGAATTATCTGGCCAGCCCCGGCGGGCTGGCCGCGCCCCGCATCCTCTATGAGGTCAATATCCTGATCTCGGGCGGGTTGCGCGGGTTAACCAAGTAGCACCTAATTCAGGCTTGCGCGGGTTGGGGTTTTCTGCAACAGATCGCCCCAATCCGTGCGATAGGCCATCTCGGCCAGAACGGTTTCAGGTAGGAATTCCTGATTTTGCCGGATCTGCCATCCGCCGCCCAGGCCCTTGTAAACCGCGACCAGGTTGCTGGATACCTGCTGCCGCGCCTCGATCAGGTTGGCCTGTGATCGCAATAGCGCGGTCTGAGTGTTCAGAACACGCGAATAATCGGCAATGCCGTCTGTATACTGATTGACGGCGATTTCGGCAGCTTTGCGTGAGGCGTCGACACTTTGCTGATAGAACCCGACCTGCTTACGTGCCTGCGCATAAGCGACCATGGCACTTTCAACTTCGGAATAAGCGGTCAGCACAGTGTTCTGATAATTCGCAATCAGCGCCTGGTAAGCGGCGTCTTGCGCGCGAACATTGTTCTTGATGCGGCCATAGTTCAGCACATTCCAGACCACACCGGCACTGGCCAGTCCCGTTGTGCTGCCACCGCTGAACAGATCGCGCCCGCCGGATGCCTGCAGACCGATCGCGCCTGACAGGATAAATTGGGGATACAGGTCCGCCATCGCGATGCCCACCTGTGCTGATTGCGTGGCTGCCGCCAGTTCAGCCGCGCGCACATCCGGGCGGCGGCGCAGCAATTCAGCGGGAACGCCCACAGCCACATTTGCTCGGGCCGATGGAATGCGTCCGGTATTGCCCAACAGACCGGTCATGCGTGAAGGTGTCGTGCCCAACAACACCGCAAGCGCGTTCTTGGTCTGTTGCAGGTCGCTTTCCAGTTCCGGTACCAGCGCCTTAGTGTTGTTCAGTAGGGCGGTGGATTCTTGCACGTCCAGTTCCGTGGTGACGCCATTGTTGAACCGCAGCTGAGTCAGGTCTGCCGAGTCCTGCTGCAATTTGATGTTCTCGCGCGCAATTGCCAGCGTCTCCTGCAACGCCCGGATATTGACGTAAAGCGCGGCGACATCCCCGGTCAGCGTCACCAGCGCGTCGTCGTAGTTTGCTACTTGCAGGGCCAGATTGGATCGCGCGGCCTGAACGCCGCGCCGCTGCGCGCCCCAGACGTCCAGCTCCCACTGGGCATCGAAGCCGACTTGCGAGGTCGAGAACTCGGTATCCAGCGGGATGACGCGATTGACATCCGAAATTGGCCCTAGATTGTCGCTGATCTGGCGCCGTTCAAGCGAGCCGCCTATGGCCTGCGACTGTGGATAAAGCTCGCCAAAGGCGATACCCAGTTGTGCGCGGGCCTGCAAAACCCGCGCGCCAGCGACCTGAAGTGTCAGGTTCTGGGCGTAGGCCTCGGCAATCAGTTTGTTGAGGGTCGGATCATTGAATGTCTGCCACCATTTCACGACAGGCGCACTGCGCGACGTCAGCCCGCTTAGACCAGTGCTGGGGTTGTTGACCTCGATCCACTGTTTCACGACCGGTGATTTGGGGCGCACGAAATCCGGCCCAACGGGTGTGCAGGCCGCAAGAGTGGCGGCACAAATGGCGGTTCCCAGCAATCTGCGGAGTGTCATGGCGTGCATCCTCAGATATCCAGAGGTCGGATGAAGTTGGCGAAAGAATAGAGGCGGATGTTGATGCGCCTCAGAAACTCAAAACTCTTGCCTTGACCTGTATAGATCGCCACAGCGGCATGGCCGCCCGCTGGGAAAATGTGGTCTTCCGGAACATCGACGGTGATCTGAACAGCAATCCGACCGGGCAGTTTGGGCAGCTCGAAACCGGGCAGGCGGCCCGACGGGATGAGTTGCCCTTGCCGGGTCGCCCACCAGATCGCTTCGACCTTGCCTGTCAGGATTTCACCGGGATAAAGATCAAGTGCGACTTCGACCTCTTGCCCCGGCTCGACAAATTTCAGGTTCTGCTGGCGGAATGTGGCAAGGATATAAGGGCTTTCATCAGTCACAAAGCTGGCAATCGCACCCAACCGAACGTCACCGACTACCAATCCGGGGCGAGCCTGCTGCGAGACGATCATGCCATTTTCAGGCGCATAGATTGTTGTGTTTTCCAGAAAATACTCGGCTTCGGCCAATTGCGCCTGCGCCTGAAGGATGCCGGTGTTCACGCCGTCAATCTGCGATTCCAGCGCCAGCTGAGCCTTGGCCAGGTTCGCCTCGGCCTGTTTGACGGCGGCCTGATCTTCCGTCACCTGTTCGTTCCAACGGTCGAGGTCGTCCTGACGGGCGCCTCCGGCGGGAACAAGGTTTTCATACCTTGCCTGTTGAGTTTGCGCATAAGCCAGTTGTGCATTGGCCCGTTCGACAGCTTCGGTCGAGGCAATGACATCCTGTTCAAGGATCTTGGCGTTCTGCTGTGCCGCCACCAACTGGGCCTGCGCATTATCGACCGCCAGAGAAAACACCGTATCGTCGAACCGATAAAGCGGATCGCCCTTTGTGACCGGTGTGTTCGGTTCAACAAGCACCTCGGACAGGATCGTCGGCTGTGTCAGCTTAGGGATGATCTGTATTGTCGAACGCACCACGTGGCTGTCTGCCGAAAACGGCTGAAAGAAGCGCAATGCCACAAGGAATATCAGCAGCAGATGTGCGCCCACCCAGAACGAAACAATGCCCCAGGCTATGTTGAACTTCAGCCATTCCAGCTTGAAGAAAATGAGCCAGACGAAAATGATGTAGAACAGCGTGATGCCGAGGGCGACGAACATAGGTATTAGGGTCCTTCGGCTTTAACCGGGTTGTGTGTCGTCTGTGTCCAGACGATCCTGGTATTCGGGCTTGACCTTGCCGCCCAGACGTTTGATTTCATCGCGAATGGCATCTTTTTCCTCGTCCGGGCCGCGGCGAATATCGACCGTGACGCCATCGTGGAAAGCCCACATGAAAGCGTGAACCCAAGGCACGACAGCCAAGAACCCCATCCAGCCCATGATCTTTACAGCTTCGGCATGGGGATGATTGCGTTTGATCGCGATCCGCCCCGGAAGGCCCATAATGAACAGGAACAGCGCCATAACCGCTGCAAGCAGCAGGATCAGCGCGGCAAATGTCAGATAGTCATAATAGCCAAGCGGCTGGCCCAATAGTCCCATGCGTTTGCCTCCATCAGGGGAAGGTTAGGGTATCCTCAATCATTCGCTTTCAGTTCGTCAATCAACTTGTAGTCCGTAGGTGGGTCATCACAAATGCCTGGTCCGCATTCCAGCAGAGTTGAACCGGCATTCAGCACGGCCATTGCCAGCATGACAAAGAAGGCGGTTTTGGCCAGCTTGTTTCCCCCAAATCGCCCCTCGCTGGTCGCACCCGAGTCGTATTGGCGATCAAAAAGCAGCATGAACGACGTACCCAGCAGGACAAGGAAAAAGGCGATGCCCGCCCAAGTGTAGTAATGCAGCCCCAGAACGGGCGAACCGTAGTGGCCGGTTCCCGGCACAATGTGCAATAGGATTTGCCGGATCGAAACGCTGCCGCCATACAAAGCGGCAATCAGCATGATGGCATAGTGCTGCGGTCGCGCGCCATACAGCAGGTTCAAGCCCAGCCCGACGCCGACAGCAACAAAGCCGACACGCTGCAACAGGCAAAGCGGGCAGGGTAGTTCGTAAAGGACAAGTTGATAGAAGAACGCCAGCGCCAGAACAAGACAGACAGCCAGCATTCCGATCGCGTTCAGTGTACGTGACAGTTCAGGTGTCATGACGAGGCCCTCAAAGCTGAATTGTCAACTGACTGGTGGCGTGGAATTTCAACCAGTAGATACTCAGGGCAATCGTAAGGAAGAACAGCGCATTGCCTGCCTTCGTCATGTTGAAATAGTTGAGCCCCATCGTGGCAGTAAGTAATGCAAATAAAAGCGCAATCATGGCCCGGTGCTCCCCTCCCGTGCACATATCCTTATGCAGACGATAGTGTCAGGCCGGGTGGCATCTGGCAAGCGACGCGGTAATTTGGGGACTATTCTTAATGTCCGCTAGCTACATAGGACGATGTCCGTTTGCCATTCCTGACTGCGCAGGTGCAGATCGCCAGGTAACGGCGCATCCGTGTAGATCGCGTCGATTTCAGCCAAAGAAGCGATGCACGCCGGGGCAGAGCGGTGAAACTTTGAATGGTCGGCAACCAGAAATGTACGGCGTGCCTGCGCAATGATGGTCTGGCTGACTTGTACCTCCTGAAAATCGAAGTCCAGAAGATCTCCGTCAATGTCCAAAGCTGAACAGCCGATCACGGCAAGATCAAATTTGAATTGCCGAATGGTCGAAACGGTCAGGTTTCCGATCAACCCGCCGTCTGTGCGCCGTAGGACGCCACCGGCCATGACGACCTCACAATCCGGGTTCTCAATCAGAATGTTTGCGACGTTCATGTTGTTGGTCACAACCATCAGGTTCTTGTGGTTCAGCAATTGCCGCGCCACGGCCTCGGTCGAGGTTCCGATGTTCATGAAGATCGATGCGCCGTCGGGGATATCGATGGCGCAAGCCTGTGCAATACGGGTCTTGGCGTCGGCGTTCAGGGCACGGCGGTCTTCATATCCGATGTTTGACACGCCCGAGCGCAGCACCGCGCCGCCATGCACCCGATCCAGTTTACCTGCCTCGGCCAACTCGGTCAGGTCGCGCCGGATCGTCTGGACCGTGACACCAAATCTTTCGGCCAACCCGTCAACGGTGACGCGACCTTCGGCCCCGGCAATGTCCAGAATGTCAGATTGGCGGAAAGACAGCGACATGGGTGTTTCCAGACTTGAAGTGTTTCTTTCGTTTTTGTTCTTTCTGGCCGGTTTTGCAAGAACGGCATGCGAAAATATCAGACAGTGTTGCAAAACGAAGAAATTCGAACATAAACATTGACCATGCGAAGAATGTTCTGGCAAATGCCTATCATCCATCCTGACAAGGAATCATTGGCATGCAGTCAACGGACGTTCAGACAACGGACCTTTTTATCATCGGTGGCGGGATCAATGGTTGCGGCATCGCACGGGATGCTGCTGGCCGCGGGCTGTCAGTTGCTTTGGCAGAGATGAATGATCTGGCCTCGGCCACATCATCAGCCTCGACCAAACTGTTTCATGGCGGGTTACGGTATCTGGAGTATTTCGAAATCCGTCTGGTGCGCGAGGCCCTGATCGAGCGTGAAATCCTGTTGCGCGCGATGCCGCATATCAGCTGGCCGATGCGCTTTGTGCTGCCCTACCACAAGGACATGCGGTTTGACTCGGAAACGCCGACCTCACGGCTACTCAGCACGGTCATGCCGTGGATGCGGGGGCGGCGTCCGGCCTGGCTGATCCGGTTGGGTTTGTTCATGTATGACAATCTGGGTGGCCGCAAAATTCTGCCGGGCACCACGTCGCTGAACCTGCGATCGGCTCCGGAAGGCGCCCCGCTACAGGACAAGTTCGAAACGGCTTATGAATACTCCGATTGCTGGATCGAAGATTCACGGTTGGTGGTCCTGAATGCCCGCGACGCCGAGGCGCGCGGTGCGCAGATCATGGTGCGAACCGAGGTGATTTCGGCCGAGCGGGTGGACGACCTTTGGCAGGTATCCATTCGTGATCGCGACAGCGGCGAAATCCGTCTTGTCCTGGCCAGAATGCTGATAAATGCGGGTGGCCCTTGGGTCGGGGACATCATCCAGACCAAGATCCGTGTGAACTCACGCGAGGGTGTTCGGCTTGTTCGGGGCAGCCATATTGTGACGCCCCGGCTGTATGACCACGACAAGTGCTATTTTTTTCAGGGCGAAGACGGCCGCATCATTTTCGCCATACCATACGAGCAGGATTTTACCCTGATCGGCACAACGGATCAGGATCACCCAGACCCTGACACGAAACCCGTCTGTACCGAGGCCGAGCAGGAGTACTTGTGCGCCTTCGCTTCGAAGTATTTCAAGCGCGCTGTGACCCGCGAAGATGTTGTGTGGACCTATTCCGGTGTGCGGCCGCTTTATGACGACGGCGCCAGCAGTGCCACCGCCGCAACGCGGGATTACACACTGAAGGTCGATGCGCAGGGTGGGGCGCCTGTATTGAACGTGTTTGGCGGCAAGATCACCACCTATCGCCGGCTTGCGGAAAGTGCTCTGGAAAAGGTTGGCGAATTCTTTCCGAATATGCCGGGCCCCTGGACCGCCGGTGTGACGCTGCCGGGCGGTGACTTTCCGGTTGACGCTGTTGAAGCCCTGACTGATCAGCTTTTGGCCAGGTATCCGTTTCTGGGTGCCGCCTGGGCTGCACGCCTGATCAGGGCCTATGGAACCGAAGCAACAGATGTCCTTGGGGATGCGCAGCAGCTGTCTGATCTGGGTGAGGATTTTGGCGCAACCCTGACCGAGCGGGAGGTCGCGTGGCTGATCGACAAGGAATATGCACGGACCGCCGAAGATGTCGTCTGGAGGCGCAACAAGCTGGGCCTGCGACTGAGTGCGGAGCAGATCGCGCGGATCGACGGATGGATTACCGAACGGCGGATCAGCAGCACGGCCTGATCCATCTTTCTGTCCTCTTGGCGGGTGATGCGTGTTGTGCTAGCCGTTGGTCACGGTCGGCAGACACCGAGGCGTCGCTGCTCTTACCCAGAGTGCTAAACCTGCCAGTGTATGTGAAACTATCGCAACCATCAGGGCGTTGTTTCGTCAAGTCAGCGACCAACGATCGCGCAAACGCCCGATATGGATTTGTGATGAGCAAAACTCCTGTACCCTTGCACGCCGATGATTTGACCGGATTCGTGCGCACCCTGTCCCAACAGCTTGGCGGCTCCAGCCCGTCGCACCTGACACTGATGAATATGGTCGCTCGTGCCGCCGGGTTTCAGAACGTGCAACATATGCGCGCCACCAGTGCGGCTGCCAGGCGGATCAAGGCCCGTCCGAAACAACCGGCTGCTGACATGCGCACGGTTGAGCGTACATTGCACCTGTTCGACGCACAAGGCAGGCTTCGACAATGGCCGTCAAAACGATCGGTGCAGACGTTGTCTTTGTGGGGGCTCTGGTCTGCGATACCGGCAGCCGCGGTGCTGCAAGAGGGTGAGGTCAACGTGTGCCTCAATGCCGAACATTGTTTTGATGACCCTGCAACCCTGCGCCGGACCATGATTTCCTGTGGGCTGCTGACAAGGAACCGGGATGGATCGGATTATCGCCGGGTCGAGCAGGCACCGACACCAGAAGCAAAGGTGGTGATCCGCGAACTCTCTGAACGTCGGCGGGGAAGACCAGACTGACGCCAGAAAAAAGCCCCGCCGAAGGGCGGGGCTTTGATTGGATCAGGCCGCTTCTTCTGAAGGGCCGGGATCGTTTTTGCTGCCTTTCAGCCACTCACGCATGCTTTGCATCAGGGCGTAGAGGACAGGCACCACGATCACGCCAACCAGCGTCGCGGCCAACATGCCACCGAACACGGCGACACCGATGGCTTTCTGGCTGGCCGCACCTGCACCATTGGCGGCCAGCAGCGGTACGACCCCCAACAGGAAAGACAGGGCAGTCATCATGACAGCGCGGAAACGCTGATGAGCGGCCTCGACGGCAGCTTCCTTGATCGAAAGACCCTTGGCGCGCTGTTCCATTGCAAACTCGACGATCAGAATGCCGTTCTTCGAGGCCAGACCCACCAGCATGATCATACCGATCTGCGTATAGAGGTTGATGTCACTGCCGACGATGGCAACCGCGGCCACCGCCCCGAACAGGGCCACGACCACTGACAGCAGGATCGAGACCGGCATAGTCCAGCTTTCATACTGTCCCACAAGAAACAGGTAACCGAATAGGATGGCCAGCCCCAGAATAATGATCACCAGGCTGCCTGACGCCAACTGTTGTTGTGCCGTCCCCGTCCATTCGAACGAGTATCCCGGCGGCAGGGCTGAAGCAGAGACCTCTGTCATCGCGGTGATCGCATCGCCGCTGGAAAGGCCCGGTGCAGGCACCGCCGTAACCGTTGCCGACCGGAACAGGTTATGCCGTTTCAGCAGAACCGGCCCCAACACGTTTTCTACGTCGATCAGGGTGCCCAGTGGCACCATGTCGCCCTTCTGAGAGCGCACATAGAGGCTGGCAATGTCATCGACATTGTCGCGATAGCTGCCTTCCGCCTGGATCATTACGCGATAGACGCGACCAAACAGGTTGAAGTCGTTGACATAATACGACCCCAGCTGGGCCTGCATGGTCTGGAAAATCTCAGCCACCGAGACGTCCAGTGTTTTGGCTTTCTCGCGGTCCAGATCCACGAACAGCTGCGGAACGTTGGCGCGGAATGTCGTATAGGCCTGCCCGATCTCGGGGCGCTGGTTGGCCGAATAGACAAACGACCCCACAGCCGAAGCCAGATCCTGCGGCGAGCCGCCTCCGGTTTGCTGCACCTCCATCTCAACCCCGGCAGACATGCCAAGACCCTGAATTGGTGGCGGGTTGAAGGCAACGGTCGAGGCTGCGGTTTCGTTATTCGCGATGGCCAGCACCTTGGCCAGAATGGCCTTGGCGCTCAGGTCCTCCTCCTGCCGTTCGGCCCAGTTGTCGAGGTTCACGAAGATCGCAGCGCCGTTGGTGATTGTGCCGTTCAGCAATGAAAAGCCATTGATCAGAACGGTGCTGGACACACCCGGGATCTCGCGTATCTGGTCATCGAGGCGCTTTGTCACGGCCTCGGTCCGTTCCAGCGTCGCGGCGTCAGGCAGTTGCACGTCAACAAAGAGATAACCATTGTCTTCCAGCGGGATAAACCCGGCTGAGGTGTTCGACATGATTGCCCCTGTTCCCATGCCGAGACCAACCACGATGGCCAGCGCGATAGCTGGAAAGACAAGCAGTTTGCGCACAATAGCGACATAGCCGTTGCGAACGCCACCAATGAAGTTTTCGAACAGCGCAAGTAGCCCTTTGGGCGGCCCTGAGCGGGCCTTAAGGACCAGCCCGCACAGGGCAGGTGACAGTGTCAGCGCGTTGATGGACGAGATCACAACAGCGGTCGAGATCGTGACAGCGAACTGAGAGTACAACCGCCCTGAGATGCCCGGCATGAATGTCACCGGCACGAAAACCGCCAACAGAACCAGCGTGGTCGCGATGACCGGGCCTGTGATCTGCCCCATTGCCTTACGGGTGGCTTCTGCCGGGGGCAGCCCCTCATCAGCGATGATGCGCTCGACGTTTTCAACAACGACGATGGCGTCATCGACCACAATACCGATAGCCAGCACCAGTGCGAACAGCGAGATCGTGTTCAACGACATGCCGAAGGCCAGCAAGAAAGCAAACGTGCCAATCAGTGAGACCGGGATGGCAACCGCCGGAATGATCGTGGCACGCCAACTGCCGAGGAACACAAAAACGACCGAGATCACAAGTGTGAAGGTCAGGATCAGTGTGGAAACAACGTCATTCAACGAGGCTTCGACAAAGTCGGTCGTGTTGAAGGGGACATCATATTCGACATCCGACGGGAATGCGCGGGACAGCCGCTCCAGTTCCGCCTGCACGCGCTCTGAAACGGCGAGGGCGTTTGCGCCGGGGGCTTGATAGATGCCGATCACGGTGGCGGGTACAGACTGAAAATAACCGGACGCCGAGTAGAACTGTGCACCAAGCTCAACCCGGGCGATGTCTCTTACGCGGACAATTGCGCCGGCATCTCCGGTACGGATCACGATGTCGCCAAATTCTTCGGCTGACGTCAGTCGACCTTTGGATTTGATCGTGTATTGAAAGGTCTGTCCTTCGGGCACAGGCGGTGCACCAATCGACCCGGCAGACACTTCGATATTCTGTTCGCGGATCGCGTTGATTACATCGCCTGGTGTGATGGACAGGGCTGCCATCTTGTCAGGGTCCATCCAGACCCGCATGGCGTATTCAAGGTTGGTCAGAACATCAGCCTTACCCACGCCTTGCACACGCGCCAGCGCATCGCGCAGGTTGATCGAGGCATAGTTGGAAAGAAACACGCTGTCATAGGTGCCGTTGGGCGAGGTCAGCGTGACCAGCATCAGCATATTGGTCGACGATTTTTGTGTGACAACGCCCGAAGATGTCACTTCGGCGGGCAACGACGACATTGCCTGCGCCACCCGGTTCTGCACGTTGACCGAGGCGATATCGGGGTCGGTGCCAACTTCGAAGGTTACGTCCAGCGAATACGAGCCGTTGTCAGACGATCTGGATGTCATGTAGATCATGTCGTCCACACCGTTGACCTGCGCCTCGATCGGTGCGGCCACAGTGTTCTCCACTGTTTCCGCATTTGCGCCGGTGTATTTGGTGGAGACGTTGACCACGGGCGGGGTAATGTCCGGGAACTGCGCGACCGGCAGCACCAGATAGCCGATGCCACCCATGATGGTCAGCACCAGTGAGATGACAAACGCCAGCTTTGGCCGGCTGATGAACAGGGCTGAGAACATCGATTACTCTCCCGGCTGTTCAGAGGCGACGACCGCGTCAACAGCCACGCCGGGGCGGACCCGTTGCAGGCCCTCGACAATCACGCTTTCGCCCTCACGCAAACCTTCGGTAACGATGATGGCGGTACCTTCCGTGTTGCCTGTGGTGATGTATCGCTGCTCCACCATCTGTTTGTCGTTTACTACAAGCACAAAGTCACCGCGCTGGTCGCGTTGCAGCGCAGCTTGCGGCACCAGAACTTGCAAGGTCGGTTGCAACGCTTCGATCTGCACATTCACGAATGCACCGTCCAGGATCAAACGGTCGGCATTTTCGAACTGGGCGCGCATTGTGATCGCGCCGGTCAACGGGTCGATACGATTGTCAACAAATACGATCCTGCCCGTTTCATCCAGCTTGGTTCCATTTGGCAGCGTGATATGCACATTGGGGCTTTGCGGGCTGTCCGCAAGAGAAGCGGAATTTGCGCCAACGGTCTGAAGAACCGAAGTAAAGAGTTTTTCGTTGAGCGAGAAATTCACATAGATCGGCGTCTCGCTTACAATGTTCACCAGCGGCGGGTTGGTCGGGCCGACCACATCACCGACACTGGTGGTGATGCTGCCTATACGTCCATCAAAAGGCGCGTGGATCTGTGTATAGCTGAGGTCCAGTTCGGCCTGCTGGATCGCTGCATTTGCGGCCTTGACCTGAGCCTCGGCGACCAGTTCGTTGGCCCGCGCGATGTCGCGTTCGGATTCAGGTGTCGCGTCGCGCTTGTATAGCTCTTCCTTACGCGCCAGGTCCACCTTGGCCAACTCAAGATTTGCCTCGGCCCGGTTCAGATCAGCTTTTCGGGCCTCCAATGTCGCCTCGTAAAGGTCAGGTTCGATAGTGAACAACAGGTCGCCTTCCTTGACCGTAGCCCCATCCTCGACATTCCGGCTGTTGAGAAAACCGTTCACGCGGGCGACGATGTCGACCTTATTGATCGCCTGAGCGCGCCCTATGAAGGAAGCCTCGTCGGTGATTTCCTCGGTGTAGGCGGCCGCAATCGTGACTTTCGGTGCCGCTCCTTCGTCCTGTGCAGTTGCAGGTTGGGCCAGTCCCAGGGATATCAGCAATAATGCGGTGGCAATTGGATTGCGGGCCTGAGTTGGAAAAGGGAAAACTTGGGACATGGCGAAAGCCTCGTGCATTTCAGAAACAATTGGTGTCCATCCCGGCGGTCACAATCGCGCGAGTCGACAAAACTTGTTTGCAGGATGGCTTGTTTACCACGAATTCTCAAGCGCGATGAATCCCAAGGTGGTTCGCGATGACGCCAAAAATTACAGCAACTAAGCTGGTTTAGGTGTCGGCCCGTTCCGAGGTGCCGAACGAAAACAGGGGCCAACGGCCCCCGTTTGAGCTTTCGAATATCAGGGTCGTCAACCGCGTTTACCGGCGAATTTTGCTTGCCATTCTTCGCGCTGTTCGTCTGTTATCTTGGCGAACAGAACGTCTGGCACGGTAAAGTCGTGACCCGCGGGTAGCGCGTTCAACGCTGCGGCCACGTCTTCCGGCCAGCTGGTGTCGAGCGTGTTCATGGCGCTTAGCATCTTGGCCGAGGTATCAGGGATGAACGGCGCGCTGAGCACCGCATAGAACCGGATCAGGTTCAGGCCCAGACGCACCTGCGCAGCGGCCCCTTCGGGGTCTTCTTTGAAGGTTGACCACGGCGCCGCAGCTTGCAGGTATTCATTGCCAGCCACCCAGATGGCCCGCAGTTCCTGAGCCGACTTGCGGACGTCCATTGCTTCCATATGCGCCTCGTAAGCGCGGACGCGTTTGGTGAGTTCATCGATCAGAGCGTTCTCACGCTCGCCAAACTCACCGCCTTCGGGCACCACCTCACCAAATTTCGAGCGACAGAACTTGGTGATGCGGCTGACGAAGTTGCCCAGAACATCGGCCAGATCCTTATTCACGGATTGTTGGAAGTTCTCCCACGTGAACTCGCTGTCGCTGCTTTCCGGCGCATGGCTCAGCAGCCACCACCGCCAGTAGTCGGCTGGCAGAATCTCGAGCGCCTGATCCATGAAAACGCCACGCCCCTGCGAGGTCGAGAACTGGCCGCCGTCGTAATTCAGGTAGTTGAAGGATTTCAGGTGGTCGACCATTTTCCACGGCTCGCCCGACCCCAAAATAGTGGCGGGGAAAGAAAGCGTGTGAAACGGCACGTTGTCCTTGCCCATGAACTGGACATAGCGCACATCGTCCGCGCCCTTATCGGTGCGCCACCAGCGTTCCCACTCGGAATCGGGTTTCCCCGTGGAATCCGCCCATTCCTTGGCACAGGCGATGTATTCAATCGGCGCGTCGAACCAGACATAGAAGACCTTGCCTTCCATACCGGGCCAGTCCTGATCGCCTTTCTTGACCGGAACGCCCCAGTCCAGATCGCGGGTGATCCCCCGGTCTTGCAACCCGTCGCCATCATGCAGCCATTTCTTGGCAATGGATGTGGTTAGGATCGGCCAGTCGGTTTTGCTGTCAATCCAGGCATCCAGCTGATCCTTCATTGCCGATTGGCGCAGATAGAGGTGCTTGGTCTCGCGCACTTCCAGATCGGTCGAGCCCGAAATGGCCGAGCGCGGTTCAATCAGGTCGGTCGGATCCAACTGCTTGGTGCAGTTTTCACACTGGTCGCCACGTGCGTTCTCATACCCGCAATTGGGGCAGGTGCCCTCGATATAGCGGTCGGGAAGAAAGCGACCATCCGCGTTGGAATAGATTTGCTTTTCCGTGACCTCGCGGATCAACCCGGCCGCATCCAGTTTTCCGGCGAAATGTTGGGTCAGCTTTTTGTTCTGATCGCTGGATGAGCGGCCAAAGTGGTCAAAGCTCATCCCAAAACGCTTGGCGATGTCGGCCTGAATTTCGTACATGTCCGCGCAATACTCGGCCACCGGCTTTCCAGCTTTGGCAGCGGCCAGTTCGGCCGGGGTGCCGTGTTCGTCGGTGGCACACAGGAACATGACCTCGTTCCCCCGGCCACGCTGGTAGCGTGCATACAAGTCGGCAGGCAGTTGCGAGCCGACCAGGTTGCCGAGATGCTTGATCCCATTGATGTATGGGATCGCCGAGGTGATGAGAATCCGAGCCATATTCCGTTTCCGCGTATCTAACTGCGCGTTCGTCTAACCTAAGTCACCGCTCAGCAAAAGCCCGGTTTCGTAGATGACTGGAATAACTCTGATTTGTGACGCGCACCTTATGGGACGACCAAGTCACCGATGGCCGTTGTAAACCGGTCAGAATGTGGTCAGCCAATACGCATACTCGCCGAAATGCAGGGCTGCGGATCCGCTATTCATTCCTCTCGGGCGCGTTTCAGCAGCCTTCCGACAGTAAATGATGTACGCGGCGCGTAGACGTAATTGGTTCTCTCCGCTGGTGTTGGACGCGACCGCATCCGGGCCAGGCCGAAACCGATCAGGAATACGTGGCCGACCGCAACAAATGCAAACAGCGCGCTGGGGCCGAAATCCTGGATCAGTGTTGACGTGATATAGGGTGACGCAATAGCTCCCAGCGCGTACCAGAACATCAGGGCGGCAGACAATTCGACCCTTTGTTCGGTTGTCGCAAAATCGTTGGCATGTGCGGATGACACCGAAAAGATCGGGAATGTCGTGAACCCAAAAAGCGCCGCTGCAAGCATGACACCGACGGTTCCCGTGTCGCTTGCCGCCATTGTGACCCCGCAGCTTAGTACCGCCGCGACCGAAAGCCAGATCAAGACCCAGCGCCGGTCGTATTTGTCCGCGAGCCATCCCATCGGATACTGCGCCAGCGCCCCGCCCAGAACGAAAGAGGCGAGGAAGAAAGCGATTTGATCCACTCCCAACCCGACTTCCTGACCGTAGACGGGCCCGACCATTCGGAAAGATGCTGAACTGAGTGCCGAAACAATGACGCCCGCGACGGCCAACGGCGAACTGTGCCATGCCAGTTTCGGGCGCAGGCGGGGGGCGTCGGGTGTCTTCGGCTGACTTGCGCGTGTCAATGTCAGCGGCAGCAACGAGGCGCAGCACAGGATCGCCAGGAGGTTATAGGAAACATACGAGGCGGGTGGCAGGATGGCGATGATCAACTGTGCACTCAGCGAGGCACCCATATCGACTATGCGATAGGTGCCCATTGCTCGTCCACGTGTCTCATTGGTCACTTTTGCATTCAGCCAGGCTTCGATGACGGTGTAACTACCTGCCACACATGTGCCCGAGGCGATGCGCAACGCCGCCCATACATAAGGATTGTCTGTCAGGGTGTGCCCGATCAATCCCATCGCGCCCAGCGCCGTGCATACAGCAAATGCGCGGGAATGCCCGACGCTGCCCATCAGTCGCGGCGCCCACCAGCAACCTATGAAAAAGCCGAGGAAATGTGCCGAACCCAGCATACCGATCTGTTCGGTCGAGAAGTTCAGTGTGATCCCGGAAATGGCATCAAGTGGCCCGACGCCGCCCGTTGAAAGCTGAAGCAGAATGACCGAAAGAAACAGGGCGGCAAATGAAATGATCGTGCGCATGGTTTTCTCAGATAGGCGGCGTCATCGGACAATGCGCGCATCTATTCGACTTTATCCAGTCGTTTTTTGCTTTTTGTGGTTTAGGTTGCGCGAATGATCTCGGCATGGATGTTCAGTCCGACGTTTTTTCCAACCAGGTCATGATAGCCCGAAGCGCCGAAGTCGTGCCGGTTCAAAGTCCCCGTCAAACCTATGGACAGGCTGTTCAGGTCGTTCGCGGCTGTTCCGGGCTGGCGGTAGAGGTTGGCCTCCAAGGTGACCGGGCGCGTGATGCCGCGAACTGTCAGTTCCCCCGTGACACGAGCACCATTCGATATGTGCCCATCCGTGCCCAGTTGAATGTCAGTCGATACGAACTGAATCGTCGGAAAGGTTTTGGTGTCCAATACACTGGGACCGAGCATTGGCATGCGGGCAAAGGGCAAGCGAGTCTTGGCCATGTTAACATCCAGAACCACTGTGACCTGGCTGTTTTGCAGGCGGTGCATGTCAATCTGTACGTCAGCCTGCCGGATCGGCATTGAACCGGTCTGGGGAATGCCAGACAGATCAAAGGTAAAACCGACCACGGTGGCTTTCGTTGATAAGATGTATGGTTGCAACGCGGCCTGCGCTGTACTGGCCAAAGGCAGAGCCGCCATCCCTGCAAGCACCTTTCGGCGGGTCAGCAGTCTCATGCCATGACCGCGCCTCGTCTGGGACGGGATCTTTTGAGCAATATCAGTATGATGGCAATGTTCAAACCGTTCCAAAGAATGCCGTTGACGAAAGCGAGTTGGTAACTTCCGGTGACATCGTAAATCCAGCCTGACATCCAGCCACCAAGCGCCATGCCAAGAATTGTCATCATCATGACGAATCCGACTCGCGCACCGGCTTCTTGCGGCGGCATGTATTCGCGGACAACCAAAGCGTAGCTGGGCACGATGCCACCCTGCGCCAGACCGAATAGCAAGCTGATCACGTAAAGTGAGACCATCCCGTCATATGGCAGGAACAGGAACAGCGCGATGCACTGCAATACAGAGCCGATCAGAAGTGTCATGACGCCGCCGAGACGGTCGGCCAACAGGCCCGAGACGATACGGCTGGCGACGCCACCCAGTAGCATCAGCGATAGCATTTCAGCCCCCACTGCGGGGCCATATCCCAGCCCGACGCAATACGACACGATATGGACCTGTGGCATGGACATTGCGACACAACATCCAATGCCGGCCAGACCAAGAATGTACTGCAACACGCGTGGTGAAACACCGACACTGCGTGCGTTGATCCGGGCTGTGGCCGCGGCGGTGCTGTGCGCCTCGATTGGGACCTTGCGGCGCAACAACAAGGACAGGGGGATGACAACCAGCAGCGTCAGAGCCGCCAATGTCAGATAGACCTGTTGCCAGCCGTCGCGTGCCAGAATACCTGCGAGCAGGGTGGGCCAGATTGCCCCAGACAGGTAATTCCCGCTGGCCACCAGTGCGACGGCGATTCCGCGCCGTTTCATGAACCAGTGCGATATATCGGCGATCAAGGGCCCAAATCCGATCGATGTTCCCAGCCCGACCAGCAGATGCGCCACAGATAGAAGCATGATATTTGGAGCCAGCGTTGCCAGCGCATAACTGATTGCGCTTAAAACAGCTGCGCCGATCAGCGCGCGTGTTACCCCCAGCCGGTCAACCAATTGCCCCAGCCACATATTCCCCAGCGCGAATCCTATCATCGTAAGCGTATATGGCATTGAGGCTTCGGCGCGACCGACGCTGAACTCGGCTTCTACGGCGGGCATGACCACGATGACCGCCCACATTCCCACATTCGCCACAGTTGCGATGGCGAGCGTGATCAGGAGGCGTATCCAGGAATAGCGGCTGTCATGGATCGGGTGGCTCATGCGGCGACGCTAGGGTGCGATCCGGAGTTTGGCCAGTCACATCTTGCGTGATCGTTGCGGCTTCACGCCAGAATGTCCTCTGTTTTGGTGCGTTTCAGGTGCAGACCGGTACGGGCAGCAGTCTGAGTGGCCTGCCAGCTGACCGGGGGCAGGGCGCGGGCGCGGCGGCGGGTCAGGGTCCAGTGCCTGGCATCCCCCTGATGGGCGGCGGCCATGTGCCAGCGTGTCTCAACCCCTTGTGCGCCACCCTCACCGGGCGTCAGCAGCAAGCCAAGCGGGGCATGGCCCATCGTGCCGCCTTGTTCTGCGGCCAGATGCATCCGGCGCACCGGCGTCAGCCCCGGTGCGCCGGGCAGGTCGCCGATGATCAGCGGGATGGCCCCGCTGCGCAGCGCCTCTTCAATACACCATAGCAGATCTTCGGCACGGGTGGGGTGAACGAACAGAAAACGTGCCGGATCAGTAAAGGCCATAATTCCGTCGGGGTTCAGTTGGGCGGGCTCCCACGCGGGGGAAATCCACAGCACGGGGCCCTGTGTCTGACCGGCCAGCCAGATGGCAAAGCTGCGCCGGGCGGGGCCGCAAGCCTCGTGCACGCGACCCGGTTGCAGGGTGATCTGGGAATGGAGATTTACCCCCGGTACCTGACGCGCAGGTTTGTGGCCAAGAAGCTGAACAGACATGCCCACAAGCTATCATGTTCCACTTTTGTTCTCAAGAGATGAGGAGCATCAACGGGACAGGATCAGCTTGCCATCCGCAAACTGAATGCTTGAAAAACGGTGCAGATATTCCATCCCCAAAAGCGATTTATCCAGCTCACCCTCGTTGACCCAGGCCGAAACGTTCTGATCCGTAATAGGTCCTATCGTCAGGGTCTCAAGCCGCACTGGCGCGGTACGCACCTCACCGTTTGCAGTCAAGGCGCGCCCGAAATAGTTCAGCTGATCGGGATCAATGCCTGCCCGTTTGGCATCCCGCGCGTTCAACACGATCTGGCTGGCACCGGTGTCGACAAGAAAGGTGATCAGCTCACCATTCACCAGAACCGGAAGGTAATAATGGCCATCATAGGCACGGGGAACCTCAACCGAGTTTCCGGTGACACTCATCTGCGGTGCGGGACCGACCGAGGAGCGAATATCCTCCCACAGACCGACCAGTGCGATGACCCCGACGAAAATGAACACCCATGCCATCACCTGCTGCAACGTCTTGCCGAGCGACTGCCGATTATGCGTGACAAACCACATCAGCAGCGCCGCCCCAAGCAGGGCCAGATAGATCAGGTGTCCAATATCGAAACTGTCCATGCGGTTCCCGGAAATCCCCTTAACCTTGTGAATATGGGGGTTTAAGATGCGAATCCAAAGGCCTTGAGGCCATCAAGAATAAACTGAACAGACAATGCAGCCAGCAGCATCCCAAGAAGCCGGGTCAATACGTTCAGCCCGGTTTTCCCCAAAAGCCGTGCCACGGCCCCTGATGAAAGATACATCACAAAAACCATTGCCAGAACGACCAGCATAACGCCGATGACCACGGCCAGACCCTGAATGCCGGGATGTTGACCGGCCAGTAGAATCATGGTGGCAATCGCACCGGGCCCTGCAATCAGTGGGATACCCAGCGGAAACACCGATGGGTCCGGATGTTCTTCTTCTTCGGCGCTGTTTTCACGACGTTTGGTCCGGCGTTCAAACAGCATGTCGAGCGCGGTCAGAAACAGAAGAACACCTCCCGCAACGCGAAACGCCTCCATCGAGATGCCGACAAAACCCAGCAACGCTTCGCCAAAGGCCGCGAACATGGCCAGAATGCCGCCTGCCGTCAGGCATGCGCGTATCGCGACAGAGCGGCGCGTGTGCCAATCCATGTTCTGGGTCAGGGCCACAAAAATCGGCGTTTGCGCCGGTGGATCAAGAACCACGAAAAGCGTCGTGAACGCAGTGATCAGAAATGCGGTGTCAATCACTCTTTGCTACTCTGTTGCAGATGTTTCAAAATTCTCAGGGCGTCTTCGGCCCGTCCGGAGGGAACATAAACATGATCGTGGTGATAGCCCGCAACCATGTTCGCCGGAATTCCGGCCTGTGCCAACACCCCCGAGACCGCAGCGGTCAGACCCACGCCTTCGAGCGAGGAGTGCACTTGAAGCGTGATACAACGCATGGCAACCGTCTCTTTTGGTGCGCAATGGATCGGAACGATTAAAGACAGCCCTTCGGCCTCGACGTAACTGGCGCGTGTCCCGTCGGGCCAGTCCATATCTTCGGGCCAGACCACAAATGCGAATTCGCCGGGTTGAATTTCGGGGTGCATTCCCGCGATCATCGCTTTGGTTTCAACAACGGGATCGCTCATACCGTTTCTGCCTGTTCCAGTCGCTCGGCAGCGGCGATCCAAAGCGCTTCTGCTTTTTGCATGGCCTCGACCACCTCGGCGAATTTGCGGTTCCAGGTTTCCAGATCGTTGATCTTGTCGTCTTCGTAAAGCGCCGGGTCGGCCAGTTTTGCCGCCAGCTTGTCGTGCATCTCTGTCAGTTTCTCGACCCGGTCCTCGCATTTGCGCAGGTCCGCCCGCAGTGCCAGCATGGTATCGCGCGAGGCACGTTTGGGCTTCTCTGTTTGCGGCTTTTCTTTCACCGGCTTGTCACGCGCCAGCAAAAGGGCCCGGTAGGATTCAAGGTCACCGTCATAAGATTTGACCGTACCGTCCGAGACCAGCCACAACCGATCGGCAACAAGCGACAGAAGGTGCATGTCGTGGCTGACCAGCACGACAGCGCCGGAATAGGCGGTCAGTGCTTCGACCAGCGCCTCACGGCTTTCGATATCCAGATGGTTCGTCGGTTCATCGAGGATCAGCATATGCGGTGCGTCGATGGTGGCCAGCAGCAGTGACAGGCGTGCTTTTTGCCCACCCGACAGGCGGCCAACCTCGGTTTCCGCCTGAGCTGCGTTCAGGCCGAACCCCGCCAAACGCGAGCGCCACTTGCCTGGCGCCTCGTCCGGGCGCAGGCGGCGCAGGTGGTCCAGTGGCGTTTCGTTCACATAAAGCTCGTCCACCTGATGCTGAGCGAAATACCCGATGCGCAGCTTGTTGCTGCGGGCCATCTTACCCGCCATGAGGGGCAGGCGGTCTGACAACAGTTTGGACAGGGTAGATTTGCCCTGACCGTTCTTGCCCAACAGCGCGATACGGTCATCCTGATCGATGCGCAGGTTCAAGCGGCGCAGTACTTCGATCTCGCCATAGCCGGTGACACCACCTTCGATCTGGATGATCGGCGGCGACAGTTCCTCGGGTTCGGGGAAGGAAAACGCGCGCAGCGCGGCCTCTTGCGGGGTTGAGACCAACTGGATGCGTTCGATCATTTTCAGGCGCGATTGGGCCTGAACGGCCTTGGATGCCTTATATCGAAACCGATCCACGAAGCTCTGCAAATGAGCGATGCGGGCCTTTGCCTTTGCATTCTCTGATTCCGCCTGTGCCAGCCGTTCCGCACGGCGTTCCGCGAACTTGTCGTAAGGCACCGCGTAATAGGTGAGTTTACGATCCTCCAGATGCAGGATCGACCCTACGGCACGGTTCAACAGGCCCCGGTCATGGCTGATGATAATGACCGTGTGCGGATATTTCGCCAAATAGCTTTCCAGCCATAGCGCGCCTTCAAGGTCCAAATAGTTGGTCGGTTCGTCCAACAGCAACAAATCCGGTTGCGAGAATAAAACCGCCGCCAATGCCACGCGCATCCGCCAGCCACCGGAAAAATCCGAGCAGGGGCGCGATTGGTCGGCGTCGTCAAACCCCAATCCCTTCAGGATCGAGGCTGCGCGGGCCTCGGCCGACCAGGCGTCGATATCGGCTAGCCGGGTCTGAATTTCGGCAATTCGCGTGGGATCCGTTGCGTTGCCAGCCTCGGCCATCAAGGCGCTGCGTTCGGTATCAGCGGCCAGAACAGTGTCGATCAGCGAAACGTCAGACGAGGGGACCTCCTGCGCGACCCCACCAATGCGGGTGCGTTTGGGAACCGCGATATTGCCCGATTCCAGCGCCAGTTCCCCGCGGATCAGGCGAAAAAGCGTGGTCTTTCCCGTGCCATTCCGGCCAACAAGGCCAACCTTGTGACCGTCTGGTACGGTTGCGCTGGCGCCATCAAACAATGGGCGGCCTTCAACGGCATAGGTGATGTCTTCGATCCGTAACATGGGGCGCTCTTAGCAGAGGTGTGATGCCGCCGCCAGCGGCTTGGCGTTTTCAAGCGTCAAGCAATGTGTTAGCGCTGTCTCGTTTGCTTATTGAAGCGGTTTTCCACATGCGCGCGGCCCGGACGCCTCCATCCCTGATCACGTTGATCTTTGCCACGGCGCTGTCGGTGCTGACGCTCAACATGTTCCTACCGTCGCTGGCGCATATGAGTGAAGATTTCGCCGTGGATTACGGCCTGATGAACCTGTCCGTTGCGGGGTATCTGGCGATTTCGGCAGTGTTGCAACTGATCATGGGTCCGTTATCGGATCGCTTTGGGCGCAGGCCTATCCTTTTGATTTGTATGTCAATATTTTCCCTCGCGTCGATCGGATGCACACTGGCCGGTTCGATCTGGGTTTTTCTTGGCTTCCGCCTGCTTCAGGCTGCTGTCGTCGCGGGCTCGGTCCTGTCCAGCGCGTCGATCAGAGACCGTTACGCACCGAATGAGGCGGCAAGCAAACTCGGTTACGTCGCAATGGCCATGGCTTTGGCCCCGATGCTTGGGCCGATGTTGGGTGGGGTGCTGGATATGCTTTTCGGCTGGCGTTCGGGGTTTGTCCTGTACTCGTTGCTCGGGGCAGGGTTGCTGGTGCTGCTTTGGTTCGACATGGGCGAGACCAACACGAACCGCTCGTCCACATTTGGTGCCCAACTGCGCGAGTATCCACATCTGTTCCGTGCCCGCAGGTTCTGGGGCTATGCCTTATGCGCAGCGTTTTCGATTGGGGGGTTCTACAGCTTTATCACCGGTGCGCCGCTGGTTGCTGCAGCGTGGTTCGACCTGAGCCCAGCAACGCTGGGGCTGGGGATTGGCATCATCACCGGCGGGTTCATGGTTGGCAATTTTGTTACCGGTCGGATTGCGGCCCGGACGCGTCTGACGACGATGATCTTGTCAGGGAGGATCGTGGCCTCGACCGGGCCGTTTTGCGGATTGATGCTGTTTCTCGCCAATCAAGGATCGGTCTGGGTCTTCTTCGGCTCGGCAATCTGTGTCGGCTTTGGCAACGGTTTGACCAATGCCAATGCCGCGGCTGGTGTAATGTCGGTACGCCCCGGGCTGGCAGGTAGCGCAGCAGGGCTGTCGGGGGCGATGATCGTGGCTTTGGGCGCTGTTCTGACCTCAATGACCGGCGCGTTCGTTAGCCCTGAAAATGGGCCGTATCTGGTACTGGGCATGATGTGGGCCTGTAGCTTTGCTGGCTTGCTGGCGGTGCTTTACGTCCGTCGACTGGACCGCGTCGACCCTTTGCCGGACACAATCTGAACTGCAAAGCCACGGGCAAGGCATCATTACACTTTTCATGGGCCAAAGACCGTGATACCCGGCGCGCGATGGATTTCGGCGCGGGTCCCGCGTCACATTATAAGGAGAGGCCGACATGGCACTGGAACGCACATTCTCGATCATCAAACCCGATGCAACCCGCCGCAACCTGACCGGCAAGATCAACGCCAAGTTCGAAGAAGCTGGCCTGCGCATTGTGGCGCAGAAAC